>JBKJMF010000298.1:0-7350 GCA_046596525.1 Devosia sp.
GGGGGACCATGCGAACCGTGGTGGAGGGCGATTGAACCGCGGCGGACGGCCCCCTCCCATCCTCCCCCATGAAGGGGGAGGTGCCGCATCGAGTGTTTTGCACGATCGAGCGACGGCCTCTTGTCTTCACCTCCCCCTTCAAGGGGGCCGGGAGGGGGCGTCTCTCTCCGTTCTTGGACAAGGAAACCCACCATGACCAACGCCGTGCGTGAACTGCGCCTCGTCATCGCCACCGAGGATTTCGAGCGGGCGGTGGCGTTCTGGCGGGACGCCATGGGGCTCGAGGAGCAGATTTCCGTCGGGGACGATGATGGGCATGTGGTGATCCTCGGCGCCGGAGTCGCGACGCTCGAGATCAGCGACAGGAAGCATGCGGAGTTCATCGACGGGATCGAGGTCGGCCGCCCGGTGGGCGGGCAGTTCCGTGTGGCGCTGCGCTTTGACGATGTGCCCGCCGCGACCGACATGCTGGAGGCGGCTGGGGCCAAGGTGCTGGGCGCGCCGCGGCCGACACCGTTCCGCTCGACCAACTCGCGGTTGGAGGCGCCCGATGGGGTGCAGTTGACGCTGTTCGATGCGGAGTGAGGGCGGGCTGCATCTAGCGTGTGGATAGACCGGTGCGGGAAGAGTACCCCACCCCTGTCCCCTCCCCGCAAGGGGGAGGGAGACGCCAGCACTTGCAACGAGTGTGAGGTTACGAAAAGCAGATTGGGAGGGTCTCCCTCCCCCTTGCGGGGAGGGGACAGGGGTGGGGGTGTCTGTTAGCGGTTGACTCTCAACGCAAAGAAAGATCGAAGCCATATCAACCACTTATCATTTTCTTTCGCGCACCGAATCCCCGCGTCACGGTGGGCGGGTATAGTTCAGCTACGGTCGGAGAAATGGGGCTGGAGCCGGGGGCGCGGTTCTGAGCGATCCGACTGGGTGAATTCGTAGCCGTCGCGAATGTGGGCGTTGAAGTAGCGACCCTTGGACGGTGAGTGCCGGAGCGCGTCGTACGCGACCGCCGGCACCTCGAAATAGTCGTAGCGGCGGCCTGAGGGGCGGAACCAGACGGAAAGCGTCTGGGTCTCCGGGTCGTAAGCCATGTCGGCGATCACGGTGGATGGCATCGGTGCCTCCTCGGTCGTGGGTGAAACGAGCCATTGGAGAGACGGTTGCCTTCTGACGAGCAGATCCCCTGGGAGGTCATTCGGCTGCAGGTGAAGCTGGGCGAGCTCACCCGCAACAGGATCTGTGCCGAGCACGGCATCACGACGCAGCGGCTGGCCCGTCACATCAGAGAGAAGAAATGGGATGTCGAAGACGATGCCGGTGCGCAAGACCGCAGGATCATCGTCGGTAAGCTCATGCTCGCCGTCGAGCATGAGATCGACCGCATCGTGGAGAACCGAATGAGCGATAGCGATGGGACGCGCGAAACGGCGCTGCTGGGGCGGCTGACGACAACGCTGGACCGGCTGATCGCGCTGGAAGTGAGGGTGAGGGGCAAGCCGCCTACGCCAAAACAGAGCAAGGAGATGACGGAATTGCGCTCCAAGATCGCAAAGCGGCTGGATGCTCTCAAAGTCCGTTAGGGCGCTCCTCGGCGCGGTCGAGGACGAGGAACTCGGCGACTTCGCATTTGACTGGGAGTTCTGGAGCCGCCCCGAACAGCAGCTGCCCAAGGGTGACTGGAACACCTGGCTGCTGATGGGTGGTCGCGGCTCGGGCAAGACCATGACTGGCGCAGAATGGGTGCGCGGCCTCGCGGCACAGCAGATCGGACCGATCGCCATTGTCGGCGAGACGATGATCGAGGCGCTGCAGATCATGGTTCGCGGTGACAGCGGAATCCTGAAGGTTACGCCACACGAGGAGCGGCCGATCATCAGGGGGCATACCTTGCTGTGGCCCAATGGTGTTGAAGGCATGCTGCTGGGTGCATCTGACCCGGAGCGGTTTCGCGGCCCGCAGTTCGCGGCGGCCTGGTGCGACGAGATCGGCAAATGGTCGAATGCCGAGGCAGCGTGGGACATGTTGCAGTTCGGGTTGCGATTGGGCGACCGGCCCCGGCAGGTGGCGACGACTACGCCGCGGGCCACGCCGTTGATCCGACGATTGATCGCGGAGCCGCTGACCGTGGTGACGCGGATGGCGACCAGGCAGAACGAGGACAATCTCGCCAAGGCGTTCCTCAAGGCCATCGTCGCTCGCTACGAAAACACCGTACTCGGGCGGCAGGAGCTTGAGGGCGAACTGATCGAGGATCGGCCGGATGCGTTGTGGTCGCGGTCGGTGTTTCGGGTGGCCGAGGATGGGCCGCTGGAGCGGATCGTGGTGGCGGTGGATCCGCCGGTGAGCGGGCACAAGCGGTCGGATGCTTGCGGGATCGTGGTGGCAGGGCGGGTCGGCGAGGGGGCGGTGGTGCTGGCGGACTGGAGCTTTGCGCCGGCGGCGCCCGATGCCTGGGCGCGGCGAGCGGTGTCGGCGTTCCATGAATTTGGGGCGGACTGCATCGTCGCCGAGGTCAACCAGGGCGGCGACATGGTGAAGGCGGTGATCGCTCAGGAGGACGCCAACGTGCCGGTGCGCGCCGTGCGGGCAAGCCGCGGCAAATGGGTGCGGGCGGAGCCGGTGGCGGCGCTTTACGCCAACGGCCGGGTCGCGCACCGGCCGGGGCTGACGGCGCTCGAGGACGAGATGTGCGCGTTCGGCGCGGACGGGCTGGCGGAGGGACACTCGCCGGACCGGGTGGACGCGCTGGTGTGGGCGCTGACGGAACTGATGCCGGTGGTGGCGGTGCCTCGGATCAGGGCGATCTAGCCACGAGCGTGGAAAGGCCCCCTCACCCGGCGCTTTGCGCCGACCTCTCCCCCAAGGGAGAGGTGTGAGGCGGCAAGATCTCGCCACAACGTCCCCTCTCCCTTGGGGGAGAGGGACAGGGTGAGGGGCCTTTGGCCTCCACTAACAGGAGTTTTGGATGCCCAACTGGTTCACCCGTCTTGGCGGGGCGATGGCGGCCGAGCGGAAGTCTGGCGGGCCGCAGAGTTTGATGACGCTGACGGCGCTGGGCGATGCCAGCTGGAGCCGGCGGGGGTTCGTGAGCCTCGCCAATGCCGGCTATGCGAGGAACCCGGTGGTGCATCGGTGCGTGCGGATGATCGCCGAGGCGGCGAACCGGGTGCCGCTGAAAGCGGAGGAGGGCGGGCGGCGGCTCAGCGAGCATCCGGTGCTGGCGCTGCTTGGGCGGCCCAACCCGCGGCAATCGGGCGGCGAGCTGCTGGAGGCGGTGTATGCCTACCTGCAGACGGCGGGGAACGCCTATCTCGCGGCGGGGATCGTCGATGGGGCGGTGCGCGAGCTGCATTTGCTGCGGCCGGACCGGGTGAAGGTGGTGTTGGGGCGGGACGGGTATCCGGCGGCCTATGCCTATACCGCCGGCGGGCGGGCGGCAGAGCTGCGGTTGGACCAGAAGCCCGTGGCGGGCGTGCTGCACCTGGCGCTGTTTCACCCGCTCGACGACCATTACGGCATGGCGCCGCTCGAGGCGGCGGCGCAGAGCCTCGATATCCACAACGCGGCGGCGGAGTGGAACAAGGCGCTGCTCGACAACGCGGCGCGACCGAGCGGGGCGCTGGTCTATTCGGCCGGCAGCGGCACGCTGACCGAAGCGCAGTTCACCCGGCTGAAGGACGAGCTGGAGGCGGGGTTTCAAGGCGCCAAGAACGCCGGCCGGCCGATGGTGCTGGAGGGCGGGCTCGACTGGAAGGCGATGGCGCTGACCCCGGCCGAGATGGATTTCATCGAGCTGAAGCACACTGCGGCGCGCGAGATCGCGCTGGCCTTCGGCGTGCCGCCGATGCTGCTCGGGATACCGGGCGACAACACCTACGCCAACTATGTCGAGGCCAACCGGGCGTTCTGGCGCATGACGGTGATCCCGCTGGTGCGGCGCGTCGCGGATGATTTGAGCTTCTGGCTGGCGCCGGGGTTCGGCGGCGTGACGCTGGTGCCGGACCTCGATGGGGTCGAGGCGCTGGCCGAGGACCGCGCGGCGCTATGGGCCCGGGTCGGAGCGGCGGAGTTTCTCAGCGATGAGGAGAAGCGGGCGATGCTGGGGGTGGGAAGCTAGGGCGATGCGGCCGAGAAGCGGTAGCGGTGCGTTGCTGGTGGCAGTCCGACTTGCGACCTTCGAGTTGAAGCTGGACGCGTTTGTTGCGATGCTCGAGCGGCGCTATCGTCCCGACCAGCCACGCGCACCTGCGGGTCAGCCTGAGGGCGGGCAGTGGACCCCGGCGAATGGGTCGCAAGGGGCCGGGCGTACCAGAACCGCGCTCGCAGCAACCAAGATTGACGAGCGTGTTGGCGTTGGCGACGCCGGGCTTGTCAGAATGTGTACCTACGCAGACATGTTCGGACGGCAATATAGCATAGAAATAGATGCTGCACTGAAATGTGATCCGACGTTGCGTGTCCCTCCATACTACGGTCCCTACTAGATGCTGGTCACAAACATCACCATCACCGACACAGCGAGAAATGTCCTTGATCGGCGCAAGTCGCTTTTCAGGCCAAACGCAAACGGCGTGTTCGCCCTAAGCTACACGTCGCGGTTCGCTAATCCGGATGGGACGACCGTGAAAGGGTTTGTCCCAGGGTGGCAGGTCTGCGCTTGGTCTCGCAGCTACCTCGGTCCCGATCCGTTGGTGGTCAGGGCGGCGCACGGGCCAGAGTTCCACCTGATACCGAGACTGACTTGGAACGCAGAACAGCGGTACGTCATGGACCTGCTCAGCCTCCAGCACGAGATATTCTCGATAACGCCTGCAGCATAGCCGGTCATTCCAGCTCCTCGACCGAGATGTCCACGTCGAGATCGGGCCAGTGGATGCCTTCGCCTTTGCCGATGAAGCGCCAGTTGAGGCGGGCCGCGGGCGGGCCGTCGCGGAGGCGGGGGTATTGCGCGAGCGGGGCGATCAGTTCGCGGCCGTCTTCGAGTTTCACTTCGATGCTGGCGGTGCCGAAGCGGACGTCGATGGCCCGGGAGCCGGTGTTGGTTGTCGTGCTCATTGGTCCTCCTCCTCAGAGCATGCGGGGACGAGCGTAGCTGCGTTCCTGCGGGGGGAGAAGGTGGGAAACGCGGACTGTGGCAGCCTAGGCGGCGCGCTTCTTTCGGCCGCGACCGGCCAGCAGACCAAGGACGGAGATGTCTTCGTCGAGGTCGGGCCAGTGGATGCCTTCGCCGTGACCGATGAAACGCCAGTTGAGGCGAGCGGCCGGCGTGCCGTCGCGGAGGCGGGGGAACCACTCAAGCGGGACGGCGAGTTCGCGGCCGTCGTCGAGCGTCACCTGCAGCATGCTGGCGCTGAAGCGGACGTCGGTCGCCAATGGCTCGTTTTCAATCGTCAAGGTGCTCATGCCACGCCTTCAGAAACAGCTCCCGGTGCTCCTGCACAAGGGTCCGGACCTGTCCGAGCTCGTGTGCCTTGAAGCGCTTGGATGATGCCAGTTCGACAGGCTGAAGCCAATACTTGGCGACCTTGTCACCCCAATCCACGTGGATGTGTGGCGGCTCATCGTTTTCAAGGCTGTAGAAATAGAAGCGGTAGCCGACGGTTCTCAGGATTGTTGGCATGCCAGTCATCCCCCAATGACGCGCTCGATAATTCTGTAAAGCGCAGCAACGCGCAATCCGGTCCGGGAAAAACTACGTGCGGAGGCCATTATGGACGAGCTCACCAAATCGATCGTGACGCGGGGGGATCTGGCGCACCTGGCGCTGTTTGCCTGGGCGACGGGGGCGACGGGCTTGCTCGTCTGGACGCTGAAGGAATTGGTGGCCGCAAACCGTCGCTTCGACGACTTCGTCAAAGAGATTTCGACGCTGAATCAATTGTTCCGCCGGGAGAAATAAGCCTATGGGCGCAAAGGGCAATTCTACGGATAAGCACGTAGCGGGCGAGGTGTTCCGGCAGTTTGCCTGGCACCTGGCCGGATCGCTGGCGAAGCCACAACGGCGAGTGGCCAAGCCGCGTCCGGCGGCGGGGCCGAAGCCTTGAGCGAGGCGATCCCGATCGACGAGCGCGGGCGCTTTGCGGGGTATGCGAGCGTCTTCGGGCGGCTCGATGATGCGGGGGACCTGGTGATGCCGGGGGCGTTCGCGAAGTCGCTGGCGCGGCGGGGAGCGACGAAGCTCCGGATGCTGTTCCAGCATGATCCGAAGGAGCCGGTGGGCACCTGGGACGTGGCGCGCGAGGACGGGTTCGGGCTGTGGGTCGAGGGGCGGCTGGTGCCGGGGGTGCCGCGGGCCGACGCGCTCAGGCGGCTGATCGAACGGCGGGCGATCGACGGGCTGTCGATCGGCTTTCGTACCGAGCGGGCGACGCGCGAGGCGCGGGGCGGGCACCGCAAACTGTGGGCGATCGACCTGTGGGAGATCTCCATCGTCACGTTTCCGATGCTGGCCGATGCCAGGATTTCGCTGGGGCACGTCCCGGCTGAGCGGTCGCTGCGTGCGGCCATTTCGCTTCTGAAGCAATAGAGGAAAATCGATGACCGATATGACCGAGCGTCTTGAAATCAAGGCGAGCGCTGGGGATTCCGACGGCATGTTCGCGGAGTTCATGGGCGCCTTCGAGGAGTTCAAGCGCAGCAATGACGGGCGGCTGAAGGAACTCGAAAAGCGCGGCACGACCGATGCGCTGACCGAGGAGAAGCTGGGGCGGCTGAACCAGGCGCTCGATGGCGCCAAGGCGGCGATGGAGCGGCTGAGCCTCGAGAAGGCGCGGCCGGCGCTGGAGGCGGGGCGGCCCGATCTCGATGACGAGTACAAGGACGCGTTCTCGGCCTATGTGAAGCGCGGCGAAGAGAAGGCGCTGTCGATCGGCTCGAACCCGGATGGCGGGTATCTGGTGCCGAGCGAAACCGAGAACGAGATCACGCGGCGCCTGACGGCGGTGTCGCCGATCCGCGCCATTGCTTCGGTGCGGAACGTGTCGTCGACGGTTTACAAGAAGCCGGTGACGCTGACCGGGCCGGCGGTCGGCTGGGTTGCCGAGACCGCAAGTCGTCCGCAGACCAATTCGCAGACCATCGACCTGCTCGATTTCCCCACGGCCGAGCTCTATGCCATGCCGGCGGCGACTTCGGCGTTTCTCGATGATGCGGCGGTGGATGTCGGCCAGTGGATCGCCGACGAGGTGAACGCCGCCTTCGCCGAACAGGAGACGACGGCGTTTATCTCGGGCAACGGCACCAACAAACCCAAGGGGTTCCTCAGCGAAACGCAGGTGGCCGAGGCGAGCTGGGAATGGGACAAGATCGGCTATATCGCGACGGGCGTCTCGGGCGACCTGCCGGCAAGCAACA
>JBKJMF010000507.1:0-2637 GCA_046596525.1 Devosia sp.
CGATGACTATGCGCTGACCGGTGAGATGATCGCGCCGATGATCGACGAGATCATCGCCGATGCGGCCGCCCGCGGCGCCGACGTCGAAGCCTTCCGACCGCTGCTCGCGGCCGAACCCGCTACGATGCTGGCGACCATCGCCTACATGGAAGCGACATACGGGTCGGCCGTCGCTTATCTCGAGCGGATCGGCCTCGCGCCGGTCGCGATCGATCGCCTGCGCCACCGCCTCCTGGGAGAACTCTGATGGCTGATCTCGTCCTGTCCGGCCTCAAGAAATCCTATGACGGCAAGCAGGTGCTGCACGGGGTCGACGTCACCATCCCGGATGGCAACTTCGTCGTCATCGTCGGCCCTTCCGGCTGCGGCAAATCCACCCTGCTGCGAATGATCGCCGGCCTCGAGGACATCAGCGAAGGCGAGTTGAGCATCGGCGGCATCGCCATGAACGATATCGATCCCGCCGACCGCGGCTGCGCCATGGTGTTCCAGAACTATGCCCTCTATCCGCACATGACGGTGCGCGAGAACATGGCCTACCCGCTGCGCATCGCCCGCATGCCGCGCCCCGAGCGCGATGCGCGGGTCGCCGAAGCGGCCGCCATCCTCAACCTCTCCGACTACCTGGATCGTCGGCCAGCCCAGCTTTCGGGCGGGCAGCGCCAGCGCGTCGCCATGGGCCGCGCCATCGTGCGCGAACCGGAGGTGTTCCTGTTCGACGAGCCGCTGAGCAACCTCGATGCGCTGCTGCGGGTGCAGATGCGCATCGAGATCAAGCGGCTGCACAAGCGGCTCAAGACCACCTCGATCTTCGTCACCCACGACCAGGTCGAGGCGATGACGCTGGCTGACATGCTGATCGTGATGAATGCCGGACGGGTGGAGCAGGTGGGATCGCCCGCCGAAGTGTACGGCAAGCCGGCCTCGCTGTTCGTCGCCGGCTTCATGGGCTCGCCGGCAATGAACCTGCTCGACGCCACTGTCGGCCCCGACGGCTCGGTAGCGTTCGACCTCGCCCCGAACCAACCGGTGGCGCGAACCTCCCAGGCCGCAGGCTCACCGCTTGTCCTCGGCATCCGCCCCGAGGCGCTGCGTATCTCGCACACCCCGGGGCTCAGCGCGACGGTGGAACTGGTCGAGGAACTCGGCGGCTCGCGTATTGCCCACTGCGCTCTCGGCGAGCACGAGATCGCAGTGGTATTGCCGCCCGGCATCGAGCCGTTCGAGGGCCGGCGGGTCGAGCTCTCCTTCAACCCCACAGACCTCCACGCCTTCGACCGAACTACCGGCGAGCGGATCGATGCAAGCTTCTCGGCCCCGGTGGCAGCGCGCCAAATGCAGGACGCGTGACGCTACCTTTTCATCTCGCACGACAAGGCCGTGGTGCAGCGCGTCAGCCACCGGGTGGCAGTGCCGCCCGCACCAGGGCGTTTGCGTCCGGTCAATGGGCAGGTTTGCCGGCGCTGGCTCGGATGATCAGGCGCGGCTCGAACAGCTCAACCTTGCCGCTCGGGGCGGACTTGCTGCGGATTTCCGCGAGCAGCGTGTCGATGGCGCGCTGGGCCATCTGTTCGACCGGGGCGGCAACAACGGTAGGCGGGGGGCTCATGATGTTGGCGAAGTCGAAGTCGTCGATGTTGACCACCGAAATGTCGGCGGGAATGCGGAGCCCCATCTCCTGGACGGCATTGAGGACGCCCAGCGCCATCATGTTGGAGAGCGCGAAGATGGCGGTCGGCGGGTCGGGCTCGTTGAGCAAGCGGAGCGTCGCATCATGGGCTGTGGCCTGGTCGAAGCGGCCATCGATCAGCAGCCGTTGCTCTACCGGAATGCCATGTGCCGCGTGGGCCGCGAGGTAACCGCGCAGTCGATCCTCGCCGGTGACGATGTTGGGGCGGCCCGTGGTCACCGCGATGCGGCGGTGCCCCAGCCCGATCAGGTGCTCGGTGGCGAGCCGTCCGGCGGTGACGTTATCGAGCTTGATGACGTCGTATGGGAGACCGGTGACGAAACTGTCGAGCAGGACGGTCGGGACATGGATCTGTTCGGCGAGACGGGCGCCGTGCTCGGCGTCGGAGCGCGTGGGGATGGTGATGAGGCCGGCGACGCGCTGCATGCGCATCATCTCGAGGATCTGCCGCTCTCGGTCATAATCCTCGCTGGTCGAGTAGACCGCGTCCATGTAGCCCGCCTCGAGGCAGGCCGATTCCACGACTTTCGCGACCTTGGCGAAGTGCGGGTTGGTGATATCGGGGAGGATCAGCCCGATCAGACGCGACTGGCCCATCCGGAGGCTGCGCGCCCCGCCATGCGGCACGTAGCCGATCTCGCGTACCGCCGCCTCGACCTTCGCGATCACGTCTTCGCTGACCGGAGCCGAGCGATTTATCGCCGCCGACGCGGTCGAAATCGCTACCCCCGCCAAGCGGGCCACATCCTTGATGGTGGCCAAACAAACCTCCGCCCGACGCTACGGGCGCCCCTTGCCAAAACGCCTGGGCCTGTTCCCGGCGATCGAGCGGACGCTGCGCGAGACCGAGCTCACCTACAACATGCAGCCGAACGGCGGCCTGACCTTCCGCCAGAAGCTGCCCCTCGGTTCCGGCCTCGACATCATCGGGCCCTGCGCCGACGGCC
>JBKJMF010000433.1:0-14428 GCA_046596525.1 Devosia sp.
TGCCGAGGCTGACTGTCAGGTAGCCGAGGGCGCTCGCTTCATGCGGTAGCGACAGCGCGTGGAGGATGTCGCGGTAGTCGTTGGCGAGGCTATCGGCGGCGTCGGAATCGATCTCCGGCAGCACCACCAGAAACTCCTCGCCGCCATAGCGGGCCACGAGATCGGCGGGGCGGCGGAACACCTGGCCGAGGCTCTGGCTGACGGCCTGCAGGCAGGCGTCGCCGGCGAGGTGGCCGTAAGTGTCGTTATAGGCCTTGAAGTGATCGATATCGAGCAGGATGACACTGATCGGGGCGTCGGCGCGGAGACTGCGGGCGATCTCGATCTCGAGGCGCTGGTCGAGGGCGCGGCGGTTGACGAGGCCGGTCAGCGCGTCGGTGGTGGCCTCCTGGCGCAGGCGTTCGGTGGCATCGAGCAGTTCGAGTTCGGTGCGCTTCAGCCGTGTGATGTCGGAGACGACGACCATCGACACGCCGTCGGGCGAGGGGCGAGTGGAGACGCGCAGCCAACTGCCGTCGAACAGGTGCACCTCCTCCTCGGAGTCGCGGTGCAGCGAGGCGGCGATTTCGTCGATCCAGGCAGCGATTGCGGCGGGCGAGGCGCCGACCTGCTGCTCGCGGCGGGCCACGGCGGTGGCGAGGATGGTGCGGATCTGGGTGCCGGGGATGCGGACGTCGGAGGTGAGCGGGAAGAGCTGCCGGTATTGCGCGTTGCAGAACAGCAGCCGGCCGTTGCGATCGAACATCGCGACGCCGTCGGACATCTGGGCCATGGCGAAGCTGAGGACGCGCTGGCGCTCATCGAGTTCCAGCTCGAGCTGCTTCTGGTTGGTGATGTCGCGGTTGTGGGTGATGAGCCCGATCGGACGGCCCTGCTCGTCGTTGAGTTGCACCTCGAGGGTCTGCAGCCAGCCGGCGGAGCCGTCGGGACGCTGTACGGGCTGCTGGAAGGTGGTGTGGCCGGTACCATGGTTGGGCGGCACCGCGGCTGGGGGGATGCCGAGTTGCTCACCGGTGCGGCCGATGAGTTCGGCGGGGGAGGTGACGCCGAGCAGACTGGCGGTCGCCGGGTTGGCGATCATGAACCGGCCCTCGAGGTCGCTGACGCTGATGCTGTCGGGCAGTTCGTCGATCACCTTGCGATAGGTCTGGTTGTCGCGCCGGGCGGCGCGCAGCTCCTCGTCATGGGTGAGGGCGAGGCCGGCAAACAGCACGGCGAGGAACAGCAGCAGGGTTCGCGAGGCGAGCAGAGTTGGCCAGTCCCCGGCGCTGAGGTCGACCGGGGCGAGGAAGAGCGTGAGCATCCCGATGGTGCAGGTGGCGAGCCCCAGGACGAGGGAGTGCCAACGCGCAATACGCAGGTTGCGCCGGCGCAGCATCTGATGACCCAGGACAGCGATGAGAGTGACTGACGTGATGGCCACGAGGCCCGCCGGAGCACCAGCGCCGCCGATCCAAAGGCGATAGACAACCGCAGGAACTACGGCGATCACCGCCGAGAGCGGGCCACCGAAGAAAGCGGCGAGGGCGAGGAGGCAGGTGCGCAGATCGAAGATGATGCCCGGGCCGAAGTGTACCGGGAACAGCATGGCCGTGATGGCGCCGAGGCCCATGACGAGGCCGAACGCAGCCTCGACCGCACGCGGTCCGAAGCGCTCGAAGACGTCGCGAAGTTGTGTCCAGGCGCTGACGAAGAATGCGACCACGGCCACATTGGTCATCAGGCTGTACCAGGGCGACTCCATGTTCGGCGAAGTCCTCGTTGGGGCGAGCCACAGATATCGGGCACGATTGTGCGCCCACTCGCATAACGAAGCCCTAAAGCGTTGAATAGAAAGCATGGGTGCCGGTAGGCGTTTCTTCGCGCTGTCGGCGCGCGGCGGGGCAGCAACAACCCGGAGTGGGGCCTGTTGCTCAATGTTTCTGCGGTCGGACCACGCAAAACTCAGCCGCAAATCTGTGGTGAAGGCGAGCTTGTCAGGCAAGGTCCGGCAAGGGATTGTGCGGCCATGACTGTTCCCCCGCATGTGCTGGTCGTCGACGACGATCAGGAAATCCGCAAGCTGCTTGGCCGCTATCTGGGCGAGCAAGGCTTCAAGGTGTCGCTGGCCGACTCTAAACGCGAGTTCATCGAGCGGGTGGCGACCGAGCGGCTGGATATCGTGGTGCTCGACGTGCTGCTTCCGGACGGGTCGGGGCTCGATCTCTGTCGCTATCTGCGACAGCGCGCGCCGCAGGTGCCGGTGATCCTGGTGACGGCGCTGAAGGAGGAGGTCGACCGGATCATTGGGCTCGAGATCGGGGCGGACGACTATATCGGCAAGCCGTTCAATCCGCGCGAACTGGTGGCGCGGATGCGGGCAGTGCTGCGCCGCTCGGCGGGTGGAGCCGCGGCGGCGGTTACCGGTGCAGCCTACCGGTTTGCGGGGCTTTTCGCGGATGCTGGATCGCGGAGTGTGGCGACGGCAGATGGCTCGCTGATCGACCTGACCGGGGCCGAGTTCGAGCTGCTTCGGGTGTTCCTCGATCGACCCGGACGGGTGCTGTCGCGCGAACAATTGCTGGTGCACACGCAGGGGCGCGAGGCGGGACCGCTGGACCGCTCGATCGACGTACTGATGAGCCGGCTCCGCCGCAAGCTCGGCGCCGCAACCGACGAGACGCTATTCAAGACGGTGCGCAATGGCGGCTACCAGCTGGTGGCGCGGGTCGAAGCCGGAGAGCCGGACTGATGCACGGCTTGAGGATCAAGCTGGCGCTGATCTTCGCCGGCTCGGTGCTGGCGGTGGTGTTCGTCGCCACGGCGATCACGGCGCTCATGCTCAGCATCGGCGACACCGACCGCCTGATGGGGCCGATGGCGCGGCACATGGCGATTGCCAACGACATTATCGCGGCAGGGCCGGAGGGCGGGCCGCCCAAGCCACCGAACGAGTCACGGGTCAAACCGCTGCTCAGGCCGCCCTACGAGCCGGACAAGCTGGTCGACACGCTGCCCGAAGGCACGGCGCGGCCGGAACTCGCAGCGGCGCTGCAGCGAGCGCTGGCGCGTGAGGGAGAGCCGCGCCCGGTCCAGGTGATCGAACGGAGCGGCGGCGAGCGGGTGGCGGCGCAACGGCTCGAGGACGGCCGGTACATGCTGTTTCCGTTTCCGCGGCCGATGGGGCCGCCGCCGGAGCTTTGGCTGGCACTGCTGGCCTGGTTGGCGCTGGTGGTGATCGGCGTGATGGGGGCGGTGCTGGCGCTGGCCTGGCGCGCGACGCAGCCTTTCGCGATCCTGGAGCGAGCCATTGGCTCCGTGGGGCCGGATGGGGTGCTGCCGCATGTGCCGGAGACGGGCGGCAGCGAGGCGCGGCAGACGGCGGTGGCGCTCAACGCGCTGTCGGACCGGCTGAAGGCGGCGATGGAGAGTCGAATGCGGCTGGTGGCAGCCGCCGGGCATGACCTCAGGACGCCGATGACCAGGATGCGGCTTCGAGCCGAGTTCATTGCCGAGGAGGAGCGTGCGGCCTGGCTGAACGACCTCGATGAGCTCGACGCGATTGCCGACAGCGCCATCCGGTTGGTGAAGGAGGAAGGCGCCGGCGAGGATCGCCGACAGGTCGATCTCGACAAGCTGGTGCGGGAGACCGCGTCCGAGCTGGCGGCGGCCGAATTGCCGGTGGAACTGGGGCAGATCGTGCCGGCGGCGGTGACAGCGGGGCCATTGGCGTTGCGGCGGGCACTGCGCAACCTGATCATCAACGCGGCGACGCACGGGGGCGGTGCGCAGGTGCGGCTCGAGGCGGAGGCTGGCGATGCGCGGGTGATCATCGAGGATGACGGGCCAGGCATCCCCGACGAACTGATCCCCCGAGTGTTCGAGCCGTTCTTCAGGGTCAATCCAGGGCGGACGCAGACCACCAAAGGCGCCGGGCTCGGTCTGGCGATCGCCAAGGAGATCATCGAGCGGTTCGCGGGCAGCATCGAGATCGGCAACCGGCCGGAGGGCGGGCTGCGGCAGGTGGTGCGGCTGCGGTTGGCTGCTCCACCTGCCGGCCAAGCGAGGTAGCGTCGGGTGGCACGACCTCGCCCAGAAGCGGCGGGGCGAATGAGCCGCCCCGCGCGCAACTCATGCGGCTTCGTCGAAGATCTTCGACAGTGCCGAAAGCAGGTCGTCGCTGCTGGACTGGGCCGAGTAGGCGGACTTGGCGGCGGCGAGCAGATCGAGCGCGAGGGTCGAATCGTCGTCCTCGGACTCGGCTTCGCCACCACCTTTACCGCCGGGCGGGGGACCACCAGGCGGCGGGCCGCCCGGACCACCGGGGCCGCCCGGAGGCGGGCCCATCGGGCGCTCGCCCATGGCGGACTTCAGGGTATCGAGGAAGTCGGAAGATTCTGTCTCGGTGATGGCGCCGTCGCCGTCAGCATCGATGGTGGCGAAGAGCTGCTCGAGTTCGTCGGTGGAAACGCCCTCGGCCGAGTCGCTCGACGAGAACTCCTCGAGACTGACCGAGCCCGAGCTGTCGGTGTCGGTCGCCGCGAAGACGTTCTCGTTGCTCGGCGGCTGGCTGCCGCCGGCCATCAGCTGGGTCATGAACTGCATGGCCTGACGCTGCTCGGCGAGCTTGCTGTCGAACGCGTCCTTTTCGTCGCTAGTGACTGAGCCGCTGCTGTCGGCGTCCATGGCGGCGAACAGCTTTTCGGCGCGTGCGGCGCCTTTGGTGTCGGCGGTGCCGCCGGGCGCGCCGGCCTTCAACTCATCGAGCGTGATATCGCCGCTCGAGTTGCTATCGATGGAACTGAAGCTGGGCGGCTGAAGCTGGCGCATAAACGCCGCGCCGCCTCCTACCCCACTGATGGACATGCCTGACCTCCGTTGTCGGGCCGACTATCGGCCGCGTGACCAGCAGGGGCGGGAGCGGTTAACTGGGCGTTAAGCACCGAGGAGGTCCGTTATCCGGGGGTTTCCGGCAGGCCGCCAGCAAGGTTCGGTTACAAAATTCCGCGACGAGCGCCGCAGCCGCCGTCCTCAGGCTAGTCACGTGGCGTGCAGGTGAGGACGTTCTTTTCGGCGGTGTAGAGCTGGAGGACGTCTCGGCCCGAGTCGTCGAAGGCGAGGATGGCGCTATTTATGCCGGCGCCGGCGACGAGGTTGCCATCGAGGAAGGTGACGCCGTTCGAGGCCATTTCCGCAGTGCCGCTGCCCGAGGCGGTGCTGCCGAAATTGGCCGAGGCGTAGCCATAGGAGCCGGCATAGATGGTCAGCAGCCCGGCGCGGGTGCCGTCGACATTGGCGCGGCAGCCCCAGTTGCCTTCGACGCCGACGCCGGTCAGCGACTGCGCGGCGGCGGGCGCGGCGAGATACGCGAGAGCGGCGAAAGCGATGAGAAGGCGCATGGGTGACTCAACTCCGTTGGGCGAGCAACTTCCCTAATCCGGGGATTTTGGTCAACGCCTGCAGAACCCGTAAGTGCGGCAGTAGTTTGAAGTCACGGAGCTTCGAGAAGCCGACCAGTTCGGCATGGTAGACCTTTTCGCCGCGCTGGTTGATCGCATCGAGGCTGTTGAACAGCAAGCCCCAACCGGGAATCGAGTTGGACGCACGCTTGGCCGTGACGGTGAGCGTGTAGGTGACGGTGTCGCCGGGGCGGACCGGCGACTTGAATTCCATCTTGTTGACGCCGGGGGAGGGACCGGAGACGCCAGGCTCCAGGCCGAGATCGCGGAGCCGCACCTCCTCGGCGTCGAGCGCATCGACCATCTTGCGGTGGCCCATCAGCACGGTGTGCCAGCCCGAGGCGATGACGCCGCCGAAATGGCTGTGCGCGGCGGCGGCTGGATCGACGTGGAAGTATTGCGGATCGTAGTCGCGCCCGAAAGTGAGGATCTCGGCCTCGGTGAAGGTGTGGCTGCCGAGCGGGAAGGGCTCGTCGATGGTGATGTCCTCGAACCAGCGGGTCATGCTGGCCCCCCGTGTTCGACGTCGTAGGGCTGCTCGGGCTGGGCCTGGGTGCCGGCTTCGGGATCGCGCGACTCGACCAGGTTGGCGAGGCGCATGCTCATCACCGGCTGGCCCTTTTGGTTCTTCACGTCGAGGTCGATGCCGACAATGCCCCATTGCGGGTGGTGGCGGGAGCGCCGCAGCTCGGCGATGGTGGCGGTGGCCCAGATGGTGTCGCCCTTCATCACCGGCTTCTTCCACTTTAGGTCGGAGAAGCCGAGGCCGCCGGCGGAGGCGATCTTCGAAAGGAAGCTGTCGCCGAGCAGGCGCAGGGTCAGCGCCGCGGTCTGCCAGCCGGACGAGGCGAGCCCTCCCAGCAGCGACCGCTTGGCGGCAGCTTCATCGAGATGGAAGGGAAACGGGTCGAACTCGCGGGCAAAGGAGATGATCATCTCCTTGGTCACGAGGGTCGAGCCGAGATTGATGGTCTCGCCGACGACGAGATCCTCGAAGTGGCGGCGGTCGAGGGTGACTGGGTTCATTGCGGGTTGACGTATACGTCAACCCGCTGGCGGGTGGCAAGTCAGGCGGAGGATCAGGCGGTGCCCCAGATCAGCGACACGCTCACGAAGGTGCAGTGGGCGACAAAGCTCAGCGAGAACAGGCCCAATAGCCATACCGGCAGGCGTCGCGTCGCGTCGGCGGCGATCACGCCGATCCACAGCAGCAACGCCACGGCGCCGATGATCAGCGCGAAGATCACCACGAACCAGCCGCCGAGGATGTTGGCGATGGCGAGGATCACCGGGGTCAGCACCGAGGCGACGACCGGACCGATCACCCAGATGGCCTGTTTCTCGCGCCAGACGATGGCGAGGATCAGCCCCAGCACCAGCAGCACGAGGCCGAGCGTGGGGACGATCGAGAAGGCACTGACGCCGCCGGCGGCGAGCGCCAGCGGACCGGCGAAATACGACGACACCATCGGCCACCAAGAGCCGAAGAGCTGTTCGAGCATGATAATCGCTCAGGGGTTATGAGTTAAGGCGCTGAAATGGCTTGATTTTGTCGCGCTTCGAACCGGAAAAGTCTGCAACTTTTCCTGAAAGCGCTCTAGGTATTGAACTTGAACAACATGACGTCGCCGTCCTTGACGACGTATTCCTTGCCTTCGTCGCGGGCCTTGCCGGCTTCCTTGGCGGGGACTTCACCGCCCAGCGTGACGAAGTCGTCGTAACCGATGGTCTGGGCGCGGATGAAGCCGCGCTCGAAATCGGTGTGGATGACGCCGGCAGCCTGCGGGGCGCGGTCGCCCTTGTGGATGGTCCAGGCACGCGCCTCTTTCGGGCCGACGGTGAAATAGGTCTGCAAACCAAGTAGTTGGTAGGCTTCCCTGATAAGGCGATTGAGGCCCGGCTCGTGCAGGCCGAGGGTTTCGAGGAACTCGGTCTGCTCGGCGTCCGGCAGCTGCGCCAGCTGGCTCTCGATCTCGGCTGAGATGACGATCACCGCGGCGTTATGCTGCTTGGCGTATTCCTCAACCTCTCTGGTCATGGCGTTGCCGGTGGCGGCCGAGGCCTCGTCGACGTTGCAGACGTAGAGCGCCGGCTTCGAGGTGAGGAGTTGCAGTTCGTTGAAGGCCTTCTCCTCCTCGGCGGAGCGCTGGACTAGACGCGCGGACTTGCCGTCGCGCAGCAGCACCAGCGAGCGATCGAGCAGGTCGAGCGTCAACTTGGCTTCCTTGTCGCCGACCTTGGCTTTCTTCTCGACGCCGTTGCGGCGCTTCTCGAGGCTTTCGAGGTCGGCGAGCATCAACTCGGTCTCGACCACTTCGGCGTCGGCGAGCGGGTCGACCCTGTTCGCGACGTGGATGATGTTGCCATCCTCGAAGCAGCGCAGCACGTAGGCGATGGCGTCGCACTCGCGGATATTGGCGAGGAACTGGTTGCCCAGGCCTTCGCCCTTCGACGCGCCCTTCACGAGGCCAGCGATATCGACGAAGCTCATCTTGGCCGGCAGGATCTGCGCCGACTTGCCGATGGTCGCGAGCTTATCGAGGCGCGCGTCAGGGACCGCTACCTCGCCGGTATTCGGCTCGATGGTGCAGAACGGGAAGTTTGCGGCCTGCGCGTTGGCGGTGCGGGTCAGCGCATTGAAAAGCGTCGACTTGCCCACGTTGGGCAGGCCGACGATGCCCATCTTGAAACCCATAACAGTCTCCGGAATTTGTTGCGCCTCACATCGGGTGAACCGGCGCGGAAGTCAATCTTGGCGTTAGTGCTAGTCCTTCTTGCCGAAGAGCTTCTTCAGCATATCGGCCATCGGGCCAGTCTCGGGGACCTTGGCTTGTGGCTCGGTGGGACGCGCGGCGCGGATGTGGCTTTGGGCCGGAGCCTTCTTGCGGGTCGGGTCGGCAGAATCGGGACGCTGGGTGCGCTCGGCGCCGTCGCCCTGGGTGGCGATGGCCAGCTTGTTCATCAGGCCGTTGTCGTCGCCCTTGACGATCATAGCGGCATTGTCGGCGACGGCGTCGAGCAGCGGGATGAGCCAGGCCTGCTGCTCGGCCTTGGAAAAATCGCCGAGGACGTGCGGCATCACCAGGTCCTTGTGGCCGGGATGGCCGACGCCGAGCCGGATGCGGCGGTAGCCGAGGCCGATCTGCGGATCGATGGAGCGCAGGCCGTTATGGCCGCCATTGCCGCCGCCGACCTTGATGCGGGCCTTGCCGGGGGCGAGGTCGATCTCATCGTAGAGCACGGAGATGTCGGCGGGGCCGAGCTTGTAGAAGGTCGCCGCCTTCTGGACGCTATCGCCCGAGGAATTCATGAAGGTCTGCGGCTTCAGCAGCAGCACCTTGTCGCCGTCGATGGTGCCTTCGGAGATCAGGCCCTGGAACTTCTCGCGGAAGCTCGGGAAGTTGTGGCGGCGCGCAATGGCATCAACGGCCAGAAAGCCGATGTTGTGGCGGTTGTTGCGGTATTTGTCCCCGGGATTGCCGAGGCCGACGATGAGATGCATCGGCTGTCTCCGAAACGAAAGAGGCGACCCTTAGGTCGCCTCGAGAGTGCAGCGCGAGGCGCTCGTCGGGGCCTTTAGGCCTTGGGTGCGGCCGGAGCTTCAGCCGCCGGAGCTTCCTCGGCAGGAGCCGCGTCTTCTTCCGACTTCAGGGCCGCCGGGACCACGATGGAGGCGATGGTCACATCGGCTTCGTGGCTATGGTCGGTAACGCCGGCCGGCAGGGTGATCGAGGACAGGTGGATGATGTCGCCGATATCCTTGCCGGCGAGATCGACGATGATCTCCTCGGGGATATTGTCGGCATCGACCGTCAGATCGAGCGTGTGGTGCACGATGTTGAGCGTACCGCCACGCTTGATGCCGGGCGAGAGTTCATCGTTGATGAACTTCACGTGCACCTGGACGTTGAGCTTGGTGCCCTTGCCGACGCGCAGGAAGTCGACGTGCAGCGCCTTGTCCTTGACGACATCGAGCTGGTAGTCGCGCGGGATGACGCGGTGCTTCTCGCCATCGATGTCGAGCGTCACGATGTGCGAGAGGAAGCCGCCGCCGTAAATGCGCTTCATGGCGTCGTTGTAGGAGATGGTGATCGGAAGCGGGGGCTTCTTGTCGCCATAGATGACAGCGGGGATGAGCCCCTCACGACGCAGTGCACGAGCGGCCCCCTTGCCCACCCCGCTCCGCGCCTGAGCCTTGAGCTCTGTAGCTGCAGTAGCCATTTGAATGATCCATTCATGGGTTGGTGTGAACTTTGATTGTTCAAAGCTCACGCACCCGTCCTCCAGGGGTGACGGGTACTTCATGGGGTGGGGCTATAGTGGAAGAGGGCCCGTGGAGCAAGGGGAGTCGGGCTACAGAGGACCAAGGGCAAACACGCGACCATCGAACTCTATCCGCCGATAAGGACCATCAATTGGTTCGAGCCTCGAAACCGTTCCGTCATCGCATTTGTAGACGCCCTCGCCGTCGGCTTGGCAGTTCACGGGGGCGGCCCCGATCCCCCGGGTGTACTGGTAGCGGCCGCTCCCCGCCTGCCAAAGCGCCGCGCCATCACTTGTGACCCACCTCTCGGGCCAGAAGCTCAGGGTCGTACAGCCGCATAACAATCCCAGCAGAACCAACCCGGCAAATCTCAACGGTCGCTGGACTCTGCTTGAACACATAAGCTTGGAAGCTCCCGGTTGCCGTGCCGCTATCAGGCAATAGTGCCTGGTCCCTCTTCAAGTGCAAGCGGCTCTTCACCCGTCCGCCAGGGCCGCCAGCCGGCCTTGCAGGTAGTGCCGTACCGCCGTGTCGGTTGTCAGGCCGAGGGCGAGGGTAAGGGCTTCGCGGGCCTCGGGTTTGTGGCCGGCGCCAGCCATCAAATGGCCGCGGGCGGCCCAGTAGGGCTGATAGTCGACCATGCGCTTGTCGGTAGTGAGCGGCTCGATGGCGGCCAGCGCGGCGTCCGGGCCCTCGAGTTCGGCGAGGGCCATGGCTCGGTTGAGCGCCACGACCGGCGAGGCGCTGAGCGCCAGCAGGTGATCGTAGAGCGCGAGGATGGCCGGCCAGGTGTTGGCGCCGAGGTTGCGGCGGGCGATATGGGCGGACTGGATGGCAGCCTCGATCTGGTAGCGGCCGGAGGGACCGCCGGCATTGGCGGACCGCAGCAACGCTTCTGCGAGGCCGATCAACGAGTCGTCCCAGAGGCTTGTGTCCTGCGCCTCGAGCGGCACGTAAGCGCCGGCGGGTGAGCGCCGGGCAGCGCGGCGGGCCTCGGTGTAGAGCATCAGCGCCAGCATGCCCTTGGCCTCGGGCTGCTCAGGCAGGAGCGACACAACCAGCCGGCCGAGCCAGATAGCCTCGTCGGCGAGCTGGGCGGAGGCGCTGTCGCCGATCTCGGCCCAACCCTTTGAGTAGGCGGCGTAGATGGCGTCGAGCACGGCATCGAGGCGCTCCGGCAGCTCCTCCTTTTCGGGAATACTGAAGGGGATGCCAGCGTCCTTGATGCGGGTTTTGGCGCGGACAAGCCTCTGGCCCATGGTGGCGGGCGGGATCAGGAAGGCGGCGGCGATGTCGATGGCGGTAAGGCCAAGAATAGTCTGCAGGATCAGCGGCGCGCGCATGCCGCGCTCGATCGCCGGGTGGGCGCAGGCGAACATCAGGGCGAGGCGGCGATCGGGGATCGCGTCGGGGGATTCGGCGGCGGCTTCGATTTCATCGGCCATCAGCATCAGATGCTCCTCGCCGGCTCGCCGCGTAGTGCGGCGGCGCAGCGCATCGGTCTGCCGCCGGCGGGCGACCGTCAGCAGCCAGGCATCGGGATTGTGGGGGACGCCTTCGACCGGCCACATGCGAAGTGCGGCGGCGAAGGCCTCGGCCAGCGCGTCCTCGGCGCCGGCGACGTCACGCGTGCGGGCCGCGAGGAAGGCGACGAGGCGGCCGTAGCTTTCGCGGGCTACACGCTCGGCGGCATGGGCCGCCTCGTTGCTTTCCTGACGCATGTCACTGATCCCGGAGGCGCAGGTCCGGCTGGGGGTAGGTCGGCGCGAGGGGGCGGATCTCGATCGAGCCGTACCTCGAACTCGGGCAGCGCCGGGCCCAGGCGATGGCTTCGTCGAGATCGGCGACGTCGATCATGAAGTAGCCGGCCAGCTGCTCCTTGGTGTCGGCGTAGGGGCCATCGAGAACGTCGGTATTGGCTTCGGTGGAGCGGACCGTGGTTGCCGCCGAGGCCGGCTGCAGGCGCTCGCCGGCGCTCATGCCGGCACCGGCCTTGGCGAGAGCCTCGTTGAAGGCCGCGTAATCGGCCCAGAGCTCCTTGGGAGCATTGGCGAGGGCGACCTCATCGTGGTGGATCAGCATCATGTAGCGCATGGCCGGCGGTCCTCAGCGGGTGGCTTGCTTGACGAGATCGGTGATCCGCTTCTCGTCGGCGCCGGTGAGCTTGAGGACGGCGAAGCTGGATGGCCACATGTTGCCGTCGTCGAGCTGGGCGCCCTCATTGAAGCCCAGGGTGGCGTAGCGCGCCTTGAACTTGGCGGCGTCCTGGAAGAAGCAGATGCTCTTGCCCTCCTTGTAGTAGGCCGGCATGCCGTACCAGAGCTTGGCTGTCAGATCGGGAGCGGCCGCCTTGACCAGGGCGTGGATGCGTTCGGCCAGGTGACGATCGGCGGCTGGCATGGCGGCGATCTTGTCGAGCACGGCCTGTTCGTCCTCGGCGGCGCTGGCGTTACGCTTCAGCTCCTTGGCACGCTCCTTCATGGCGGCCTTTTCTTCGGCGGTGAAGCTGTCGGTCGCGGCGCCCTTGGTGGACTTCTGCTTGGTTGCCATTGTCGTATCTCCTTTTTCCGGGACGGCTTACCAGTTCAATTGAACGAACTGAATGAGGTTGCCGCAGGTGTCCTTCACCTGGGCGATGATCGAGGCGGTGACGTCGGTCGGTGGCATTGCGAAGTCGCCGCCGTTGGCCTTGATGCGCTCGTAGTCGGCCTTGACGTCCTTGGTGTGGAGCAGCAGCGCGGGCTGGTTCTGCTCGAACATGGCCTGCTGATAGGCCTTGGCGGCCGGATTGCTGTTGAGTTCGAGCTGGAGTTCGGTGCCGTCCGGATCTTCGGGCGAGGCGACGGTCAGCCAGCGATACCCGCTGTTGCTGAAGTCGGCCTTTTTCACGAGGCCGAGCACGTCGGTGTAGAATTTCAGCGCCTTGTCGTGGTTGTCGACATAAACCTTGGTGAGCTTGATCTGCATTGGTCTTTCCTCTGTCACGTGGTTCGCGGTCTGTGCCGCGTCAGCATCGAGACACCGTGTCCCGATGCTACAATGACGGGGGTCATTCGGCCATTTCGACTCGTCCCCGAAAAAACTTCAGGGACGAGCCGTATTTTGTCACCTCACTCGGCGCGGGGCGGCCAGATCGGGCGAACTTCGATGGTGCCGTAATGGGCGGCCGGACATTTCTGCGCCCACTCGATGGCCTGATCGAGATCGGGCACGTCGATCATGTAATACCCGCCCAATTGCTCCTCGGTCTCGGCATAGGGGCCGGCGAGGACGACGGCCTTCTTGTCGCGGACGCGGACCGATGTGGTGGCGCTGGTGGGGCGCAGGCGCTCGCCGCCGATCATGATCCCGGCCTTGGCCATCGCCTCGTTGAATGCGGCGTAGTAGGCGCTCATGCCGGTGTCGTCGACCTGGGTGGCGGCGTTCATCTGCGCTTCGTCGCCATGGATGAGCAGCATGTACTTCATTTTCGTCTCCTGTTTCATGCCGGACATCGTGCCCGGTACGACAATGACGGAGCGGGCGACGAAACTTCTACAAAACGCGGATGAAAAAAAGCGAGAGGCTCAAAAACCTGAAATCAGGGCCCGAACTTCGACCGGGCCCCACTGGGCGGCGGGGCACTTTTTGGCCCAGGCGAGGGCTTCGTCCATGTTCGCGGCTTCGATGATGTAGAAGCCGCCGAACTGCTCGCGGGTTTCGGTGTAGGGGCCGTCATGGACCTTCAACTCGCCGGTGTCGTTGACGAAGGCCGCGTCCTTGCCATCGTCATGGAAGCTCGTCTCGCCGCCTTCCATGCGGAGCGTCTTGGCTTCGTGGGTGCGGGCGAGGGGGGCGGTCATCACGAAGGCGCCGGCCTTGGTCAGCGCCTCCTGGTAGGCAAACATCGTCTCCATCGCCTTCTGCATCTGATCGGGCGGGATGGCGGCGCCGGCTTTCTCATCGGCGTAGAGCATCAGCATGTAGCGCATGGCGGTGTCCTCTCCTCGCTGCGGGCAGTGTAGCCCTTCAGGACAATGTCGGGCGAGGGGAGGCGATTTCGACAAGGGTGGGGCCAACTAAGCCGTGGCTCCGCACCCCCTCTCTTGGAATTTCTAAGGCTTAGCGAAGGGCTAAGCCCAAGAAATTCCATTCTCCCCCGCCAAGGGGGAGATGAAGAGGGAGAGAGATCGAGGGTCAGTCCAGCAGGCTGGAGACGCTCTGTTCGCTGGCGGTGCGGGCGATGGCTTCGCCCATCAGCGGGGCGATCGAGATGATGCGGATGTTCTTGGCGGCCTTGGCAGCATCGGTGGCGATGATCGAGTCGGTGATCACCAATTCCTTCAGCTTGCTGGCGGCGATGCGCTCGGCAGCGCCTTCGGAGAGGACGCCGTGGGTGATGTAGGCCGAGACTTCGGTGGCGCCGGCCTTGAGCAGGGCCTCGGCGGCGTTCACCAGGGTGCCGCCAGAATCGACGATATCGTCGATGAGGATGCAGGCGTGGCCGGAGACGTCGCCGATGATGTTCATCACCTCGGAGACGCCGGCCTTGGGGCGGCGCTTGTCGACGATGGCGAGGTCAGCGCCGATGCGCTGCGCTGTCGCCCGGGCCCGTGCCATCGCCCAGCGCATCGGCGCCGATCTCGCCATCGTCGACAAGCGGCGGCCGCGCGCCGGTGTCTCCGAGGTGATGAACATCATCGGCGACGTCTCGGGCCACAATTGCATCCTGATCGATGACATCGTC
>JBKJMF010000424.1:0-6313 GCA_046596525.1 Devosia sp.
CTACGAGTACTCGCAGTCGCACCAGCCGGTGCGCGAGCAGAAGAAGGTGGTCGGGCACGCGGTGCGCGCCATGTACATGTACACGGCGATGGCGGACCTGGCTGTGGAACTCAAGGATGCCGGGCTGAAGGCAGCGTGCGAGACGCTGTGGAACGACGTGATGGTGACCAAGATGTACGTCACCGCCGGCCTCGGCCCGTCGCCGCACAATGAGGGCTTCACCTTCGACTACGACCTGCCGAACCAGACGGCCTATGCCGAGACCTGCGCCTCGGTGGCGCTGATCTTCTGGGCACAGCGCATGCTGCATCTCGATCTCGACAGCAAGTATGCCGACGTGCTGGAGTTGGCGCTGTTCAACGGCGCGCTGTCCGGCCTCAGCCGCGACGGCGAGCATTATTTCTACATGAACCCGCTGGAGAGCAACGGCACGCCGACGCGCTGGGACTGGCATACCTGCCCGTGCTGCACGATGAACGTGTCGCGCCTGGTGGCCTCGGTCGGTGGTTACTTCGTCTCGACCGCGCCGGATGGCATCGCCTTCCATCTCTATGGCGGCATCGCCACCAAGCTCGATGTCGGTGGCACCGAAGTCGCGGTGCGCGAAGTGTCGAACTACCCGTGGTCGGGCGATATCGCCATCGAGATCAATCCGGCGGCGGAGAAGGCGTTCGACGTGAAGCTCCGCATCCCCGGCTGGTGCAGGGGGGCGACCGCCAAGGTCAATGGCCAGACGGTGACGCTGTCGCCGGTCAATGGCTACGCCACGATCAACCGGGTGTGGAAGCAGGGCGACAAGATCAGCCTCGACCTGCCGATGCCGGCCGAGCGGTTGTTCGCGCATCCGCATGTGGTGATGGATGCCGGCCGCGTGGCTTTGAAGCGCGGGCCGCTGGTCTATTGCATCGAGGAAGCCGATAATCCGGGCGGCACGGTGCAGCGGCTGAAGCTGCCGCGCAATTCCGAACTGCAGGTCGGCAAGTCCGCACTGTTCGACGGCATCGTGACGCTCAGTGCCAAGGGCACGGCGATCGACGAAGGCGAGTGGAACACGCTCTATCGCAACAGTCCGCCCAGGGAGGCACCGGCGACGCTGACGGCGCTGCCGTATTACCTGTGGGCCAACCGCGGGCAGGGCTCGATGCTGGTGTGGATCCCGGAGGCTTAGGCGCGCGGGCGGCTGAACCAGGCCGCCCTCCTCTAGCTGCCCTGTACACCGGCGTCATTCCCGCGAAGGCGGGAACCCAGTACGACCTCTCCACATCACCGGTTCGGCGACATCCCACTAGGTTCCCGCCCTTCGCGGGAATGACGCCGGTGATAGCTGACGTGGCTCTACTCCGCCGCCTGACCGCCGAACTGCGTTTCCAGCAGCGCCCGCTCGTAGGCCAGCCGCGAACTCGCCCGCTGCGGCGCCTCGAAGTGCTCGTCCAGGGCGCGGGCGAACAGTTTTTCGCGCTCTTCCCCGGTCGACATGAAAAACGGGTAGCGGCGCAGCGTTGCCGGCAGCTTGGTGTTCACGTAGGCGCCGTACAGCGCCACCGGGAAGGCGAGGCCGGGGTAGATGCGGACGTCCGACATTTCCTCGGAGCCGAAAACGCGGCGGTAGAATGCGGTGTGCTCAGGCCGCACCAGTGCGAGGCAGGCATCGGCCTGGAAGAAAAGCGAGGCCATCACCGCGATCCGCAAGGTCAGGAACGGCAGCGCCGGGTAGGCCAGCGAGGCTTCGTAATCGGCCGTGAAGCGCGAGGGATCGATGAAGGTTTCGCCGCGTGCGAGCAGCGGCTCAAGCACATCGGGGCAGCTCTTCATCGATGGCCCGAAAGGATGCTTGGCGCTGACATGATGCAACCGGATAGAACTCACCAGTTCGCCATCGATGTGAACACCGAAGCTCATGCCATTCGGCGCGTTGTCCAGGTCATCGACCACAATGCCGGCATCGTTGAACGGCACGGATTCTTCACGACGATAAGCTTCGTAGCGCAGCCGGTAGATCGGATTGTCGGTCACATCCATGCGGACGCGCGAATACTCGACGCGATCCAGTATTTCCATCAGCGTGCCGGCGAAGCGAGATACCGGGGCAGCCGACGCCGCTGCCGAACCTTCCACGTCCGAACGCATAGAGAACTCCGCAACTTTCGAAGAGAGTTTAACCTTTCGTTAGGCATAATAAAATTGCCAAATGTGCACGGGCGCCGCGCTGCTTACGCATAAGCACGGAGCGGGCGTCGCCGCCCGCCGAATCCTGATGATTTTATAAGATGTTAAGCGGTCTTAACCACGTTTGCGGTTAGTCGCGCCGACGGTCATGACGCGTTCGACCGTGGCCCGCGCGGCCATTCGCGCAATGAGTTCAGCCACTTCGCGGCGCGGCAGCGGTACGCCGAACAGGTAGCCCTGGATCTGGTCGACCTTACTATGCTCGGCGATCAGGTTGAGCTGTTCCTCGGTTTCGACGCCCTCGGCGGTGACGGTCAGGTTGATGTCCTTGCCGAGCTGGGCAACGTTGGTCAGCAGCTTCAGCGAGCGCGGGTTCTCGGCGATGTCGATGACGAAGCTGCGGTCGATCTTCAGCTTGGTGAAGGGCAGGGCCTGCAGGTAGCTGAGCGACGAGTAGCCGGTGCCGAAGTCATCGAGCGCAATGCCGATGCCCTGCTTGGCGAGCTTCGCCAGGATCTTGGTGGCGGCGGTGCGCTCCTCGATCACGGCGGTTTCGGTGACTTCGATCTCGAGCCGCTGTGGCGCGAGGCCGGAGCTCTGGAGAGCGTTCCTCACCATCTGGGCAACGTCGGCATTGCGGAAATCGCGGGCCGAGATGTTGACCGAGACCGAGACTTCCTCGGGCCAGTTGCGGCACTCGGCGGTGGCGGTCGCCAGCACCCAGCGGCTGATCTCGGAGATGAGGCCGGTCTCTTCGGCAATCGGGATGAACAGCGAGGGCGGGATCGAGCCCAGTTCGGGGTGGTGCCAGCGGGCCAGCGCCTCGCAGCTCACCACGCGCCTAGACTTCAGGTCGACGATCGGCTGGAACACCAGCGACAGCCCGCCCGCGGCGACGGTGGCCTTGAGTTCGGCCTTCAAACGCTGGCGATAGCGGTAGTCGGTGTCCATCTCGTCGTGGAACACCTGCGAGCGGCCCTTGCCGAGCGCCTTGGCCTTGTAGAGCGCCAGGTCCGCCTTGGTCATCAGCGCGTCGAGATCGTCGCTGCCGTCGATGAGAGTGACGACGCCGACCGAGACGTTGACCGAAAACACTTCGCCTTCGACCTCGAACGAGCCGCGGAAGCCGCCGAGGATGGCTTCGGGGTCGGTAATGGTATCGGACAACTGCACGCCGCCGGAGCGATAGACTACATATTCGTCACCGCCGAGGCGGGCCACGAGGCTGTCCTTGCCGAGCACGCTGCCGAGCCGCTCCGAGGTCTCGATCAGCACGCGATCGCCGATCAGGTGGCCCATGGTGTCGTTGACGTGCTTGAAGTCGTCGATGTCGACGATCATCAGCATGGCCATGTCGTTGGGGCGCTTGTCGCCATGGTGGCGCCGGCGCTCCAGGTCGGCCTCGACCTGCTCGGTGAAATACGCACGGTTGGGGAGGCCAGTCAGCGTGTCGTAGTGCGCCATGTAGTTGATGCGCTCTTCCGCCTTGACGCGCTCGGTGATGTCTTCGAACAGAAGCACGGTCTTGTCGAGGCGCGACGACACGGTGACTTCGCAGTACTGCCCATCGGAGAGGCGCAGTACCACCTTGCCGCCGTCACCGGCGCTGACCGTATCCATCAGCTGGGTGGCGGAGCGCTGCGGAATGGTGCCGCGTGCCGCGGCAGAGGAGATCATCGCGGCGAACGGACGGCCGGCCCAGTTGCCGGGCATGAAGCTCGAGAACACCAGTTCGGCGCGATCGTTGGCGACGGCGATCAGGCCGTTCTCATCGAGCATGCAGAGGCCGTGCTGCATGGTTTCGAGCGCGGTATCGAGTTCGGAGGCGAGGCGGGTGGCCTCGATGCGGCCGTGCACTGCGCGCAACAGGATGGCCCGGATATTGGCCGAAACCTTGCGCAGCGAAACGACGAAGGCGATCAGCACCAAGCTTAGCATGGCGGTGTGGAGCGCGCCGTCGAACAGCATGGCGATGGCCATGCCGGCGCCGATCAGGATCACCTGGCTGGTGACCAGACGGTCGATGGCGAAGTTGCGGCCGGCAACGCCGACCAGCACCGCAACGGTGACCGAGAGCGAGCTCATCTCGGCGAACGCGGTGTTCACCACGAGGAAGCTGTAGCTCATCCAGAAGCCGTACAGCGCCGCGATGGCGGCAGCGCCGATGGTGGCGCGCAGTTCCCATCGCGTGGCGGTGGCGACGTCGTCATCGGCGAGTTCGGCGCGCTCGAAGGCGCGCATGTCGATGTCGCGGGCAATGCCGACCAGCGCGAAGCCGACGGCGACCGCGAGCAGCACCCAGGACTTGCCCTCGATGCCGGCAACCGCGGCAACAAGTGCAGACGACAGGGCGCCAAGCATCATGACGCGCCGGTCCGCATAAAGCGACCGGATCATCGAGACGTAATCGACAGGCGGCAGTGACTTGTGCGCTGGCTCGAACATAGACCTCACCAAGGTATGATGATCTTGCCCGGTGAGGCGTTAATGTCTGCTTTCAAGCCGATGCGGGCTAGCCCTAAAGCGCGGCGCGAGAGCGGCGCTCAGAGCCCCAATTGCTTCAGATGGTTTATGCTTCGTTGGGCAAATCGGTACCAGTCGCCCGGATTGTCGTGCTCGGTGACGATGTGGTCGGGCCGAATCACCCGGAATAGCGGGGCGAGCGCCGCCCAATCGATGATGCCGTCGCCGGTGGCGGTCCAGCCGTCATCGACCTTGGTGCCCGATGGAGCGGTGTCCTTGGTCTGGATGATGTCGATCTGATCGGCGAACGTTTCGAGCTCGGCGGCGGGGTCGGCGCCGGCACGGACAATCCAGCCGCAATCGATCTCGAAGCGCACATCGGGGCCACCGGCGGCGAAGATATGGTCGATCGGCCGGGTGCCGTCGGCAAGCGGCACGAACTCGAAGTCATGGTTGTGCCAGGCGACCTTGAGGCCGTGGGGCTTGGCCAGCTCCGCACCGCGGCCGAGCTTTTCGCCAAGCTCGCGCCAGTAGGCGGCGGTCGGCTGGCGTTCCTCGGCGGTGACATAGGGCGGGATCATCCAGGTCGCGCCGAGGGTCAGCGCGATGTCGATGAAGCGGTTAGGCACGGTGACGAGGCCGGCAAGCGGCATGTGAAAGCCGAAACATTTCAAGCCGTTATCATCGAGCGCCCGGCGGAAGGCTTTCGGGTCGGCCTCATAGGCCGGCAACCACGGCTCGATGGCGTCGTAGCCCATCTGCTTGAGCTGCGGGAACTGCTCGAACAGCGGCGGAAAGTTGCGCGAGGAATAGAGCTGGTAGGCGATGGAGAAGGGCATCAATCCTCACGGTTTTCTGCGATGTCGTCACGCTCTCGGTGTCATCCCGGCGAAGGCCGGGACCCATCCTGAGATGCCGCAACCTTCACTGCACGACGAGAGACCTCAGGATGGGCCCCGGCCTGCGCCGGGGTGACACCGTGTGTGGGTAGAGGGCAGTGCGCCCCCTTACGGCTGCGCTTCCTTGTCCTTGTCGAACTCCAGCAGTTCGATCATCGCGCCCAGTTGCGGCACCGTGTCGTAGTAGGCGTAGCGCCCGTGGCTGCCGTCGAACTCGCCACGCTGCAGCAGCCGGTGGCCCATGCCCTCCAGATACGCGTCGCGCCTGGTGAGGTTCCGGGTGCGGAAGGCGATATGGTGGCAGCCGGGGCCGCGCTCCTCGAGCAGGTCGCGCCAGGCGCTCTTTTCGGGGCCGGGTTCGAGGAACTCGAAATCGATGTTGCCGAACTTGAACATGATGATCTTGCAGCCGACCTCAGCGGGGCGGCCATTGTAGATGGCCTTTGCCTCCTCCGGTTCGGCGGCCTTGCCCATCGGCGGCACCGGCTTGCCGGTCAACTCGGAGAACCATTTTGCCGATCTGACCACATCATCGGTGACGAAGCAGATCTGCATGATCTCGTCCTCGTCGAGTAGGCGCTTGTCCATTTCGTAGGTCCTCAGAATGGTTTGGGAACCGGCGGCCTGCTTGGGAGGTACAGGTCGCCGGCCGGGGGAGGAAGACAGCCGAGATCAGCCGAGGATGGTCTCGTAGTTTTCCTTCATCTTGGCGATGGCGTCGTCGACGGTCATCGCCGGGTCGCTCCAGAAGCCGAACACCACGTCCCAGATCGAGTTCATCCAGT
>JBKJMF010000426.1:0-5675 GCA_046596525.1 Devosia sp.
TCCGGCCAGCTGAAGCCGCCACCGCTATTGCCGCCCCATGGCGAATTCTGCTGCGGCGGCTGCTGCACGCCGCCAGTCCAGTTCTGGCTGCGCCGCCACTGGCCCCAATAGTCCGCCGCCGTGATGCCCCCGCGCAGGAAATCGTTGAGCAGGTCGCCTACCAGCTTGTCCTCGCGGAAGGTAGAACGCGGGTTGTCGAAATTCTGCTTCTTGAACTCGTACTGGATGTCCTCGAGTTCGCGCCGCCGCGCCGCCAGCGTCTTTAGCCGGTTCTTCTGCTCGCGGCTGTCGCCATCCTCTTCGGTCGCCCGCTGCCGCGACTCGTCGATCTGCTTGACGATGGTGTCGTCCTGCCCGGTCTCCGTCGCCCGCGCCTCGGCCAGCAGCGTCTTGATATCCTCGCGACCCAGCGCCTCGGCCAGCCCGCTCACCGCCGAGCTGAACGCCGGGTCGCTCCCCTGCGCCAGCTCTCGCTGCTCGCGCGCCTGTTCGTCGCGCCTGTCCTCGGCGGCCACCATCTCCTGGTCGATCGCCGCGATCCGCGCCTCGACCTTCTCGAGCAGCTCGCGTGTCGGCTTGCCGCCGGCAGCGTCCACCGCGGCCTTCTCGAGCCGCGTCACCTCGTCCACCGCCGCCTGCGCAATCTGCTGCTGCCGTTCTGCATGTTCGCGCAGCCGCAGCGGGATCTCGTTCAGCATGGCGAAGTTCACCCGCGCTTCGGGGAAGCCGACCAGCCGCGCGATCAGGCTGTCGAAATACTGGATGAGGTTATTTTCGCGGTAGTTCTTGGTGCCGAAGCCGCGCTCCCACAGGTACATGAACAGCGGGTCGTCGCGATACGGCCGGCCCTTCTGCTCGCGATCCGCCTCCGCCTGCTGCGTCTTGCGGATGCTTTCGTCGGCAACCTGCGCCAGCTGCTCGGCCGCCGTACGCTTCTGCGCATATTCGGGGTTCTTCACCGCCTCCACCGACACCTTGTCGGCCAGTGCCTTGAGTTCACCCTGCGCCTTCTCGGCGGCCAAAGCCGTCTCCGTCCGCTCCTTGGCCAGCGCCGCGATCTGCTTGTCGAGCCCCTTGAGCTCGCCCTCAGCGGCCGTGAGGTCGGCGCCGTGCTTGCTCAGCATCTCGCGCGCCTTCACCTCGGCCTGGCTCAGCCGTCCGGTCAGCGCGGCCTGGATCGCCGGGTCGAGCCGCACTTCCGCCAGTTGCCGCAGCAGCTCGCTCTCGGTCTCGCGAAACTTCGTGACGAGCTCCGCCGAACGCGACAGGCGCTTGGCGATCTCATCCTCCTCGCGGCGGATGTCGCGCAGCGCCTCGTCCAGCGAACGCAGGGCCTCGGGTCCGGACAGGCTCATCGGGCTACCATCGCGTTACGGCCCCGCCCAGCACCGGCATGACGTAGTCCGGCTCGAGGAACCCATACTCCTTCAGCCCCAGCACGTTCCGCTGCAGGATGCCGTCGTCCCTCTTGTCGTTCTCCACCGACCGATAGGTGCTTTCCGGCACCCGCACGCCCCAGATCGCGACATTCTCGGTCTGCCCGTTTTCCTCGTTAGTGATCGGCAGGGTCAGGGGCTTGCCGTCATCGCCGAGCGCCTCGACCACCACGTAATAGTTGGTCGCCTGGGTGTTGATCTCGGGGAAGGTCCAGAACCCGGTCTTCTGGTCCTGCCGGTTGACGATCCTGAGCTGATACTCCTGCCTGATCTGGTCGCGCAGCCCGGTGAGCGAGGCGATCGCCTGCTCGGCGCCGGGCCGGTTGCCCTCGGCAGCAGCCGCCTTGCCGCGGACGCGCATCTCCTCGGCTTCGCCGACCGCCTGCTGCACCTTGGTCTCGTCGAAGATCGACTGGTACAGCGCATCCATCTCAGCCGGCAGCTTCTCGCTGAGTTCGACCCGCACCCCTTCGATCTGCGCCTGCTGGAAGGGCTTGTAGGCAAGGAAATAGCCGCCGAGTCCGATCACCAGGATCAGCGCGATGGCGAGCGCCGCCGGCCCCCACTTCTTCCGGCCGACATAGAGCTTGGCGATGCTCACCCCGAAACTGGGCTTGGGCGGCGTGTAGGTGAAGCGGCTCTCGTCGAGCGCCTTGACGCCCGCCCGCAGTACCTCGTCGGTCACCTCGATGCCCTGCTGGTGATAAATCTCACGCAGCTTGTCGAGCAACTGCGTCTCGCGGGCATCGCCCGCGAGTTCGCGTTCCACGAGGTCCTGCCGGTGACGGAGCGTGTCGACCACGTCCATCGCCAGCATCACTTCGTCGAGCGGGGCCTTTTCGGCGGTCGCCGTAGTCGTGCTCATGTGCGAGCCTGCGGTTCCCCCGGCCTAGTTCTTGGTTTCGAGCAGCAGTGCGTTGCCGTCGGCGGCGAGCTGCGCCAGGCGCCGCTTGCCATCCTCGACGGCGTCGCGAATCTCGGCCGAGTTCTTCGTCGCGGAAACGCGCATCTCGTTGATGATGACCCGCGATTTCTCCTGGAACGTTACCACCGAGTCGACCAGCTTCTTGACCGCATCGGCGCGGATCGTCGGGCCGTAGCCGGCCTTCACCGCTTCCTCGCCCACCCGGTCGCCGATCTCCGAAAGCGTCTCGAGGCTCTTCGACATGCCTTCCTTCATCGCGTTCAGCGCCTGCGTCGATTCATGCAGGCCGAACAGCCCGGTGAACGAGGCCGAAAGCGCGGTGAACACCGTCTCGTTGGTGGAGAAGAACGAGATCGCCTGCTGGTACACCCGCTCCTTGGCCTGCGTCGTCTGCATCAGCCGCGCCATCACCACTTCCGACGTCGAATAGGAGATGGTCAGGTTGTCGCTCAAGTCCTTGGCGATCTGGTAGCGGCGCTCCTCGTTTTGCAGGTCGCGCAGTTTCTCGTCGCGGTCCATCTCGAGCTTCGCCCGGTCGGCCGGCGTGCCCGCGGTGAACGCCGTCAGCGCATCGCTGGCGCCCGACAGGATGGTTTTCTTCTCATCGAGCTTCTTGGTCGCGATATCGAGCAGTTCGAGCGCCATCACCTCGGCCTGCTTCAGCGCGCCGCGGAAATCGCGATACGCCTCGAGGATGGTGTGCTCGCGATCGACCTGGTTCTTGGTCTCCTTGGAGACATCGAGATAGATGTCGCGGATCTTGTCGAAGCGGCTGGCGATATCGCCGCGGCTGACCTTCATCCAGACGTTGGAAACCCGCTCCATCAAGTCCAGCTTGCCGTCGTCCAACTGGTCCACCAGCCCCTTGGCGTCGTCGCGGATCGAGTTGAAGCCGTTGGTGATGTCCTCGTAGCGCTCGCCGACATTCATTGCCGCGACCTGGCTGCGCACCACCTCGTTGAAGGCGCTCGCCTGGGTCAGCGTGCGGCCGATCAGGATGACCTTGTTCTCATCGAGACCGGTAATCTCGTTCAACAGTCCGGTGATCGGTTGCTCGCCAGATTGCTCAGGCCAAATGCCGAGCTGCTTGATCGCTCCCATCGCCTTGTCGAGATACTGCAGGGGCTTTTCCATCACTTCAGTGGCCATTTGGATGCGTTTCCCTCTATCGGTCACCTTGAGGTGACATGATTCACGTTCGCGGCGTCACTTGCCAATGTTGCTTATACCGGCAGCGACCAATTTCCGCGATATGGTGCTTAAAAGCCTCACGAAAAGGGCCTTGCCAGAAGATTGCGGCAACCGTTGCTGCGCTGCCGCGGTTGTCGATTGGAGGGGCGCACACTAGCTTCGCATGGACCATCAACGGGACGAGGGAATGACGGCATGGAATTCGGCGGCAAGTACCTCGTTTCGGCGCCACGCCAGGCGGTCTGGAAGGCGCTCAACGATACCCAGGTGCTGAAGGCCATCATCCCCGGCTGTCGCCGCATCGACTGGACCAGCGAGACCACGCTGGAACTCGAGATCGAGGTCAATCTCGGCTTGATGCAGCCGGTGTTTTCCGGCGATCTCGAACTGCGCGACATCGTCCCGGCCGAACGCTACACCCTCCTAGGCAAGGGCCGCGGCGGCCTCCTCGGCAAAGCCGAAGCCGCCGCCGACATCGTCCTCACCGATGCCGGCCACGACACCCAGCTGGTCTTCACCGCCAAAGGCGGCGCCGACGGAGGCATCATGCGGCTCGGCAAATCCCTCATCGGCAAGTCGGCCCAAAAGGTGATCGACGGCTTCTTCGAACGCTTCGGCGAAGCGATGGGCGTCGAGGTCAAGCCGATCCCGGCCTGACCCGCGCATAAACCTTCCCCGCACGAATTTTGCCCACTTGGTCAAAATTTGCACGGCGCCCTCTTGCCGAGCGCCTATTTGCAGGATTGTATTCCTTCCCAACGCGCCGGGCTGTCAGGGCGGCATGTGCCGTTGCCGGACGCGACACAGGGAGACTGATCCATGAACTATTTTACCAAGCGCATCAGTGCGCTCGCCGCTGGCGTGGCGATGTCGGTTCTCGCAGCCGGTGCTGCTCTTGCCGATCCCGCCATCATTTATGATCTGGGCGGCAAGTTCGACAAATCCTTCAACGAAGCGGCCTTCAACGGCGCCGAAGCGTGGAAGAAGGAAACCGGCGGCACCTACATCGATCTCGAGCTCAAGGACGATGCGCAGCGCGAGCAGGCCCTCCGCCGCTTCGCTTCGCAGGGTGCCAATCCGATCGTCATGGCCGGCTTCTCGTGGGGCACCGCGCTCGGCACCGTCGCCACTGAGTTCCCCGACACCAACTTCGTCGTGATCGATGCCGTCGTCGATGCGCCGAACGTGCAGTCGATCATCTTCGACGAGCACACCGGCTCGTTCCTCGTCGGCGCCATCGCGGCGCTGAAGTCGACCACCGGCACCGTGGGCTTCGTGGGCGGCATGGACGTGCCGATCATCCACAAGTTCTACTGCGGCTATGCCCAGGGCGCCAAGGCCGCCAATCCTGCCGTCAAGCTGATCGAAAACTACACCGGCACCACCCCGGCTGCCTGGAACGATCCGGTCACCGCCGGTGAGCTCACCAAGGCCCAGTTCGATGCTGGCGCCGACGTGGTCTTCGCGGCTGCCGGCGGCTCGGGCCTCGGCGTGCTGCAGGCCGCTGCCGATGCGGGCAAGCTCTCGATCGGCGTCGACAGCAACCAGAACTACCTGCACCCCGGTTCGGTGCTGACCTCGATGCTGAAGCGCGTCGACGTCGCCGTCACCACCGCCTTCAAGGAAGCCGGCGACGACGCGACCTTCAAGCCCGGCATCGGCGTTCTCGGCCTTGCCCAGCAGGGCGTCGGCTACTCGCTCGACGACAACAACAAGGCGCTGATCACCGACGACATCAAGGCCAAGGTCGACGACTTCTCGGCCAAGATCCAGTCGGGCGCCATCACCGTGCACGACTACACCACCGACTCGACCTGCCCGGGCGTCTGATCCCTTGGTCGAACCTGGCACCCACTCGGGTGATCAATCAGCGCAGCGGCCCCCAAGGGCCGCTGCGTCTTCGGCCGTTGCGTCTTCGGCCGCTTCCGATTTTGCCATCGAACTGATCAAGATCAACAAGCGGTTCGGTCCGGTTCACGCCAACAAGGACATCGACCTGTCGATCCGCCGCGGCTCGGTCCATGGCATCGTCGGTGAAAACGGCGCCGGCAAGTCGACGCTGATGTCGATTCTTTACGGCTTCTATCACGCCGATAGCGGCGAGATCCGCGTCAACGGCACCC
>JBKJMF010000476.1:0-3735 GCA_046596525.1 Devosia sp.
TGCGCGCCAATGGAAATAGTTGATTTGCTGAAGCAGACGCCGCTCTTCAGCGAGATGAACAGGGCGGACCTCGAGGAACTGATCCCATCCACGCGGGTCGAGACCTACGAGCCGGGGCGGGTCATCCTCCGCGAGGGGCGCGTCGGCGCGGCCTTCTTCCTCATTGTTTCCGGCAGCGTTGAAGTCATCAAGGCTCTGGGGAAACCCGAGGAAAAGGTCGTCAACAAGTTGGGGGCCGGTGACTTCTTCGGCGAGATCGCGAACATGAAGCATTCGCCGCGCGTAGCGAGCGTGAGGGCGCTCACCGACACGCAGTGCCTGATGATTCAGCGGCTGCACATCGATTCCTACATCAAGCGATTTCCCATCGTCCTCGCCAAGGTGGAACTGGCGCTTGCCGTCCGCAGCGACGACTGAGGCTGGCCTTGCGGCCAGCCCGTTAGTCTCGATTGATGGCTACCGCCAAACCGCCAGCAGCGCGCCCATCAGCACCAGCGCGATCAGGTTGTTGCCCAGGTTAATGGCGATCAGCTTCAGCGAGCGGTTCTCGTAGCTCCACAGCGACACCATCAGCGTCGCCATGAAGCCGAGCCACACCCAGAAGCCGGCGAGCGCGCCGTTGAGCCAGTCGGTGATACCAGCGCCGACAACGATGTTGGCCAGCGCGAACGACATGATCAGCGAGGCGATGACGTCGATGACGATCGCCTTGCCCAGGCCCGCGCGCATCGACTCGGGCGTCACACCGGTGAGCTGCTGCCACGGCTTCAGCAGCACCGGCGGCGAGTACCAGCCGAAGCCCACGGCCATGCGGATGATGGCGGCGACAAGCACGGCCAACCAGTTGATAGGCAGCATCTGAATTCCCCTCGGCGCCCCACGCGCCGGATCGATTCTACCGCCGAGGCTTTGCGGCCCGCAACCGGCGCGGAACCCCTATGTGCTCAAATCGATTGCCTTTCCGACGGCCCCTCGCGACACTCGGGGCACGGAACGGCGGAGACTTCTATGACGGAATGGTGGCGCGGTGCGGTGATCTATCAGGTCTATCCGCGGTCGTTTCAGGACAGCAATGGCGACGGCATCGGCGATCTGCCGGGCATCATGCGCCGGCTCGATCACATCGCCAGCCTCGGCGTCGACGCCATCTGGCTATCGCCGATCAACCAGTCGCCGCAGCGCGACATGGGCTACGACGTTTCGGACTACAAGGATGTCGACCGCCTGTTCGGCAGCCTCGAGGATTTTGACGACCTGATCAAACGCGCCCATGCGCTGGGGCTGAAGATCATCATCGATCAGGTGCTGTCCCACTCGTCCGACCAGCACCCGTGGTTCCGCGAGAGCAAGCTCAACCGCACCAACACCAAGGCCGATTGGTACGTCTGGGCAGATCCCAAGCGCGACGGCTCGCCGCCCAACAACTGGCCCTCGGTATTCGGCGGCCGCGCCTGGGAGTGGAACCCGTCGCGCGGACAGTACTACTTCCACAATTTCCTGATCGAGCAGCCGGACCTCAACTTCCACAACCCGGATGTGCAGGATGCGGTGCTCGACATCATGCGCTTCTGGCTCGAGCGCGGCGTCGACGGCTTCCGGCTGGACACTGTGAACTACTATTTCCAGGACAAGCTGCTCCGCAGCAACCCAGCCGCGCGCCGGCCCAAGCACCTGCCTTATGCCGTTAATCCCTACGACATGCAGGACCACAAGTTCGGCAAGAGCCAGCCCGAGAACGTCGCCTTCCTGAAGCGCGTACGCAAGCTGCTCGACCAGTATCCGGGCGCCACTACCGTCGGCGAAGTCGGCGACAGCCATCGCGGCCTGCAACTGATGGAGGAATACACCTCCGGCGGCGACAAGCTGCACATGGCCTACACCTTCGACATGCTCGGCCCCCAGTTCACCGCCGCGCATTTCCGCACCAAGATGGCGAAGTTCTTCGCCGGCGCCCCGAACGGCTGGCCGTGCTGGAGCTTTTCCAACCACGACGTCAACCGCCACCTGACCCGCTGGGCCCCGTACTCGCAGAACCCTGCCGATCTCGCTCGCCAGGCCGCCGCAATGCTGCTGAGCTTCAAGGGTTCGGTCTGCATCTATCAGGGCGAGGAATTGGGCCTGCCGGAAGCCGACATCCTGTTCGAGGAACTCACCGACCCGCCCGGCATCCGCTTCTGGCCTGAATACAAGGGCCGCGACGGCGCCCGCACCCCGATGCCATGGGATGAGGGCGCGGCGCCGAACGGCTTCACGAGTGCAAAACCGTGGCTGCCAGTGAAAGAAGCGCATTCAGCGCTCAACGTCGCCGGCCAGAACGCCGACCCGGACTCGACGCTCGCGTTCTACCGCCGGGCGCTGGCCTTCCGCCGCACGCACCCGGTATTCGCCACCGGTGACATCGACTTCCTCAAGGTCGCCGAACCGCTGCTGGCCTTCCGCCGCGCCGGCCAGGACGGCGCCATCACCTGCCTGTTCAACCTCTCAGCCGACCCGGTGACGGTAACGCTGGACGGTGGCGAGGGCCTCGAATCGCTCGACCTGTCGCACGGCGCCGAACGCAAGAAGAGCAAGCTAAAGCTCGCCGCCAACGGCTTCGCCTTCTTCGCGACTGGGGAGATGAAGGTGGCGTTCGGGGGCAGGCGGAATCGAACAGGGTTCTGAAACGCTTAGGGTGTGTCTGTTGTCTTGCAGCAACATTCTGAGAGATACTGAATCTTGGTCCCTGCCTTTACTTGCACTCCGTTCCTACTACCGCGATACTGGCGAACGAACGATTCACGGGGGGTTGATTGTGAAGAAGTCTTTCATTGCGGTCTCGATCATGGCAGTTGCGAGCCTGGGGCTGACGGCTGCTCACGCTGCGGACCTTATCGTGGACGAAGGTGTGGTCGATGTAGGCCCGGTGGCTACAGGCGGTTTCTACGCCAAGCTGTTTGCCGGCGGGACGTTGTCGGGCAATCTTTTTTATCGCGACACGGACTATGACACCGACGCCGGCTGGATTGCTGGCGCCGCGCTCGGTTTCGAGCCCGGTATCGAAGGCCTTTCGTTCGAACTCGATGCGACAACTGGCTCTACGGTCTACACGGGGTTCGATGCCACTCTGGCGGGCACGACGCTGATGGGCAACGTGGTGTATACGGTTGGCGCGGACGCCTTCGAAATCTACGGCGGTGCCGGTGTGGGCGGAGTGTTCGTGTCCTACGACACCGATGAGGGCGATGGCACCGAGTTCGATGGCGACGGCTTGGGCGGAGCGTTTCAGGTGTTCGCCGGCGCTGGTTTCAACATCACCGAGAATATCAATCTGTTCGCTGAAGCTCGCTACCAAGGCGGGTTCAGTGACGTCGTCATTACGAACAATAATGATGAGGACGTGGACGTCGAGTGGAACCGTACGGCAATCCTCGTAGGCCTCAAGTTCTCGAACTGACAGCGGCGCGAGAGCCAGTATAAGGGCGCCCCTCGGGCGCCTTTTTGTTTCTGCGGTGTGGGGCTGCCTAGTCCACCTGTTCCCACGTATCCGGGTCATAATAGTCGCTGTGCCACGAGCCATCCGGGTACTGCACGAAGGCCTCGACGCAGCCGTCTGACGCCATGCTCACCGAGCGCGCCTCAACGCCGCGCCTGCGCAGTTCCATCTTGACGCTGTCCTGGTCGAAGCTGTCGCCGTCGCCGCCCTTCTTGCCGCCGAACGAGAAGCCGAACTCGACCGTCAGCCCCGGTCTAACGCCG
>JBKJMF010000516.1:0-14953 GCA_046596525.1 Devosia sp.
CAAATTCCGCCGCAACTGATGACGCTTCCGAACCAGCTCACCATCGCTCGTATCCTGGCGATTCCGGTGATCTGCCTCTTCCTCGTCATCGGCTGGGACTGGCTGCGCTGGATCGCCCTGCTGCTCTACATCGCCGCCGCGGTCACCGACTGGCTCGACGGCTTCCTCGCCCGCCAGATGAACCTCAACTCTGCGCTCGGCAAGATGCTCGACCCGATCGCCGACAAGCTGCTAGTCGGCGCGCTGCTCATTACCTTCGCCTGGACCCGCGATCTCAACAGCTGGGACCTGATCCCGGCCATCGCTATCATGATCCGCGAGATCTTCGTCTCCGGCCTCCGCGAGTATCTAGGCAACCGCTCGATCTCAGTCCCCGTCACCTTCCTCGCCAAGTGGAAAACCACCGCCCAACTGATCGCGCTCGGCTTGATCATTGCCGCCCCGATGCTGCTCGGCCTCGGCTTCATCAGCCACGTCTTCCTGTGGATCGCCGGCGGCCTCACCGTCTGGACCGGTTGGGAATACCTGCGCTCCACCTGGCCACATCTTTCGGGACCGGAGCTATGAAGGTCCGCTACTTCGCCTGGCTTCGCGAACGCCTCAATCGCGGTGAGGAGGACGTCTCCCCGCCGCCCGAGGTGCTCACTGTCGGCGACCTGATTCAGTGGCTGAGAAGCCGCGACGAAGCCGCTGATCTGGCGATGCAAAAGCCCAGCCTGATCAAGGCCGCGCTCGACACCGAGATCGTCCCGCATACCGCGCTGATCGCCAACGCCAAGGTCGTTGCCCTGTTCCCGCCGATGACCGGCGGCTGAAATGTCGGTCCGGCTGCAGGAAGCGCCTTTCGATCCCGGCGCCGAGACCAACGCATTCCTTGAAGCGGCGGCAGGCGCCGGCGCCGCCGTCACCTTTACCGGCCTCGTCCGCTCCCGCCCCGACGATCCGGTGAGCACCCTCACGCTCGAGAGCTACCCCGAACTGGCCGAAGCGCAGATCGGCAAGGCCATTGCCGAAGCCGTCGTGCGCTTCGGTCTGATCAAGGTTTCGGTCATCCACCGCTACGGCCGTCTCGAAGTCGGCGAACCCATCGTCCAGGTCATGACCCTCGCGCCGCACCGGCAGGCCGCCTTCGATGGCGCATCATTCCTGATGGATTACCTCAAGACCGACGCCCCCTTCTGGAAGAAGGAGGCCACCCCCGAAGGCGACCGCTGGGTCGACGCAAAGCAGGCCGATGACGAAGCCCGCGCCAAATGGAGCAAGAATGACTAACAACCGCCCGCCCTTCTCCCTCGTCGGCATCGACCACGTCGTCTTCATCGTCGACGATCTCGCCAAGGCCACCACGTGGTACACCGACGTCATCGGCTGTCAGCCCGGCTATGCCTATCCGGCGCTGGGCATGGAGCAGCTCTGGTGCGGCGCGGCGCTGATCGTCCTCTGGGACATCACCCACCCGGGCGCCGCCTCCGCCATCCCGCCGGTAAAGGGTGGCCGCAACGTCGATCACGTCTGCATCGCACTGAGCCCGTTCGACGAGAATGCCATGCGCGCCCATCTCGCAGCGCACGACGTCCACATCGAGCGCGAGGCGCTCCACGGCGGCGCCCGCGGCATGGGCAACTCGTTCTACGTCCTCGATCCGTGGGGCAACAAACTCGAACTCAAAGGCCCCGCCGTCTATCCGGACGGACGATGAGCGCCGACCCGGACTTCGCTGACCTCGCGGCCCGGGCCGTTCGCGACCGCCTCGGCTGGTCGCCACAAAGCATCCAGCGCTTCGCCACCGGCGCCGCGCACTACGTGTTCGAGGTGTCATCGCCCGAGCTTGCGCCCGTCGTGGCCCGTCTCGGCCAGCCATATCGAGCCGCGGGGCTTGCCGAAGGCACCCGCCTGATGACGCAGTTGCGCGAACTTGGCGTGCCCCTACCCAAGGTTCTCGCCGAAGGCAGTATCGACGGCTTCCCCTACGTGCTGATGCAGCGCCTCCCCGGCACAGACCTCGGCAACTTCGTCACCGACCTAACGGATCCGCAGCTCCAGGCGATCGCCGAACACGTCGCCGCCGCACAAACCGCCGCAGCCGGGTCTCCCACCGGCAACCGCTATGGCTACGCCGCGACGCCGGAGAGCGCCCAGCACGCACGCTGGTCGCACGAGATCGACGCGAACTTCGCCCGCTCGGTCCAGCGCCTTACCGCCGCCGCCCTGTTCGATCCCGCCGTCCTCGCCCCGGTGGGCGCAGCAATCGAGCGCCATCGCGCCGAACTCGACGCCATACCACCGACGCCGTTCCTCCACGACACCACCACGCGCAACGTCATCGTCACGCCGTGGGGCAAGTTTGCCGGCATCGTCGACGTCGACGATCTCTGCTTCGGCGATCCCCGCTACGCCCCGGCGCTCACCCTCGCGGCGCTGACGTCGATGGGCGGACCTCGGCACTATGTCGACTACTGGATGCGCGCCGCCGGCCACAGCAACGACCATCTGTTTCGCCTCTACGTCGCACTTTTCCTGCTCGACCTGATGAGCGAACATGGCCACGTTTTCAACGGCAACGAACGCCCTTCGACCCCAGAGGCCCGCGCCATCCTGCTCGACGCGCTCGCCGCCGAAACCGCTACCCTCGCCGAACGGAGCTGATCATGAACGAGACCGACCACAAGCATCTGGTACGCTGCGTTGACCTGGCCGAGGCCGCGCTGAACTCGAACAACGACCCATTCGGCTCCGTCCTCGTCTCAGCCTCCGGCGAGGTGCTATTCGAGGATCACAACCGCACCGCCGGCGGCGACGAGACGCTGCACCCCGAGTTCGAGATCGCCCGCTGGGCGGCGAACAACATGACCGCCGCCGATCGCGCTACCGCCACCGTCTACACCTCCGGCGAACACTGCCCGATGTGCTCGGCCGCCCACGCCTGGGTCGGCCTCGGCCGCATCGTCTACGCCGGCTCGACGGAGCAACTGGTGGCATGGCGCGCCGCCATGGGCGCAACCGCATCACCGGTCAGCGCCCTGCCGATCTCCGCCATCGCACCCGGCCTGCCGGTCGAAGGCCCCGACCTCAGCCTCGCCGACCGCCTGCACGACCTGCACCGCCGCCGCCACGAAGCGCACAAGCACGGCTAGCCGACGCGTCCTTTCTCGCCGAGAAAATCCAGCAGCACCCGCACCCGAGCCGGCAGGTACCCACCCTGCCCGCTGAACACCGCATGGAAATCCTCCAGGTCGCCGGGGTTCAGGTCCTCCAGCACCGGCACCAGCCGCCCCGCCTCAAGATCGCTACGTACCGTGAAAGCCGCGAGCCGCGTCATCCCGACCCCGGCCACCGCCATCTGTCGCAGCGCCTCGCCGTCGCTGGCCAACAGGTTCCCCGCCACCGGCACCGATAGCAGTTTATTGCCCTCCAGCAGCGGCCAGCCCTCTACCGTCCGCCGGTAGCAGAAGTTCAGCCGGTTGTGAGACTCGAGGTCGGCCGCATTGGCCGGAGTGCCGTGCCGCGCCAGATAGTCCGGCGACGCCACGATCATCATCCGCGTCGCCCCGAGCTTCCGCGCCATCAGGCTCGAGCTCTTCAACGGCCCGGCCCGCACCGCCACGTCGGTCCGCTCCGCGTACAGGTCCACCACCGCGTCGGTCTGCACCACGTTGAGCGTGATCCCCGGATAGAGCGCCAGGAACTCAGGCACCAGCGGCGTCAGGATGTGCGTTCCATATGAGGCGCTGGTGTTGAGCCGTATCCGCCCCGCCGGCTGCTCCGTCGCCCCTGCCCCACGCTCCGCCTCCTCGAGGTCGGCGAGGATCCGCAGGCTCGACTCGTAGAACGTCGAACCCTCCGGCGTCAGTTGCAGGTTGCGCGTCGACCGGCTCAGCAGCCGCGTCCCCAGCCGCGTTTCGAGCCGCGCGATCAGCTTGCTCACCGCCGACGGCGTCATCCGCAGCGTCCGCGCCGCCGCCGAGAAGCCGCCCATATCGACCACGCGCACAAACACGTCCATCTCGCCGAAGCGGTTCACCTCGTTGCGCAACATGTGAACTCAACTCACAAAAGCTGTTCCTGCCCGCACTCTAGTTCATCGCCGGACCGAGGTCCATTTCAGCACTCTGACCAGTTTCCTCAACCTGCTGCTCCGCCGCAGCACGCCGCCTGGCGCCTCGAACTGAAAGACACAATCATGGAATACCGCACCCTCGGCGCCTCGGGCCTCAAGGTCCCCGCCCTCAGCTTCGGCGCCGGCACCTTCGGCGGCACCGGCCCGCTGTTCAGCCATTGGGGCACCTCGGACGAAGCCGAAGCCCGCCGCCTCGTCGACATCTGCCTCGCGGCCGGCGTCACCCTGTTCGACACCGCCGACGTTTACTCCGACGGCGCATCCGAGCGCGTGCTCGGCGCTGCCCTCAAGGGCCGCCGCCACGAGGCACTGATCTCCACCAAAACAGGCCTGCCCATGGGCGATGGTCCCACCGAAGCCGGCACCTCCCGTGCCCGCCTGCTCCAGACGGTCGACGCGGCCCTCACCCGGCTCGGCACTGACTACATCGACCTGCTCCAACTCCACGCCTTCGATGCCGCGACGCCCGTCGCCGAAACCCTCAGCACGCTCGACGACCTCGTCCGTGCCGGCAAGCTCCGCTACATCGGCGTCTCCAACTTCGCCGGCTGGCAGCTGATGAAGTCGCTCGATCTGTCCGAGCGCCACGGTTGGTCGCGCTACGTCGCCCACCAGGTCTACTATTCGCTCGTCGGCCGCGACTACGAGTGGGAGCTGAAGCCGCTCGGCCTCGATCAGGGCGTCGGCGCGCTGGTCTGGAGCCCGCTCGGCTGGGGCCGCCTCACCGGCAAGCTCCGCCGCGGCCAGCCCCTGCCCGAGGGCAGCCGCCTCCACAACACCGCCGAGTTCGGCCCGCCGGTCGATGACAACAGGCTCTATGCCATCGTCGACGTGCTCGACGAGATCGCCGCCGAGACCGGCAAGACCATCCCACAGATCGCACTGAACTGGCTGCTGCAACGCCCGACCGTCTCATCGGTGATCATCGGCGCCCGCAACGAGGAGCAGCTGCGCCAGAACCTCGGCGCCATCGGCTGGTCGCTCGATGCCGGCCAGATCGCCCGCCTCGACGCGGCGAGCGCCGTCACCCCGTCCTACCCGCGCTTCCCCTACTACCGCCAGGCCGGCTTCGCCCGCCTCGATCCGCCCGCCGTCTGAGCGAAGCACCTGCCCATCGCTCCCTCCCCCTTGAGGGGAGGGACGGGGGTGGGGGTCGGCGGACCTCCACCGAAACCACCCACCGCACAAATAAAGGCCCGCCGCATCCCCGCAGCGGGCCCTTCAGACTCACGATGCGGGCCGGAGCTTACTCCGCCGCGACCTTCTTCGGCGTCACGGCTTCGGTGTAGGCGTTGATCAGCGTCGTGCAGGCCTTGGCCGGCTTGAACTTGTACTCGCCAACTTCCGAAACCGGGGTCAGTTCGGCGGCAGTGCCGGTGAGGAAGCACTCGTCGTAGCTCGCCAGTTCCTCCGGCATGATGTGCCGCTCGATGACCTTGTAGCCGTTCGCCTTGGCGAGCCCGATCACCGTCTGACGCGTGATGCCGTTGAGGAAGCAATCCGGGGTCGGCGTGTGGATTTCGTCGCCCTTGACGAAGAACACGTTGGCGCCGGTCGCCTCGGCCACATAGCCGCGATAGTCGAGCATCAGCGCATCGGCGTAGCCGTTGGCCATCGCCGCGTCCTTCGACAGCGTGCAGATCATGTAGAGGCCGGCGGCCTTGGCCGAGGACGGGATCGTCTCCGGGCTCGGGCGCTTCCATTTGCTCCACTCGAGCCGGATGCCTTTCAGCTTCTCCTCGACCGAGAAGTAGCTCGGCCACACCCACGAGGCGATCGCCAGGTGCACCTTGTTGTTGCGGCCGGGAACCGACAGTTCCTCGGAGCCGCGCCAGGCGACCGGACGAACATAAGCATCAACCAGGCCGTTCTTCTCGAGCACCAGCCGCTTGGCCGCTTCGATTTCATCGACCGAGTAGGGAATGGCGAAATCGAGCGTCTTGCCGCTCTGGATCAGGCGCTCGCTGTGCTGGCGCGACTTGAAGATCTCGCCGCCATACGCCCGCTCACCCTCGAACACCGAGCTCGCGTAGTGCAGCCCGTGCGTGAGCACGTGGATCTTGGCGTCCTTCCAGGGAACCATCTGACCATCGAACCAGATCCAGCCTTCACGCTGGTCCATTGGCAAGCCTGCCATCTTCATCTCCCACTCGTCTGGTGCGGCCCTTCGGGTCCGCCGTGTTATTGCCTGTGATCCTGCCCCACCGGCTTGCTATTGGCAAACCGGAACGGCTTTGGGATAAGGCAAAGAGTTGTGTTTTCGATGGGGTGATGATGGCATCGGGCAAAATAAATGTCAACAAGGCTGACATAAATTTGGCGCAGGGCGGCGACCCGGCCATGCCGCTCGACGTCATGGGTCTGTTCTTCTTCGCCTATAGGGACTTCGTCGGCGATGCTGATGCATTGCTTGAACGGCAGGGCTTTGGCCGCGCCCACCATCGGGTGCTATATTTCGTCAATTTGAAGCCCGGCATGCCCGTCGCCGACCTGCTCGACATCCTCAAGATCACCAAGCAGAGTCTCGCCCGGGTGCTGCGCCAGCTGGTCGACAACGGCTATGTCGAACAAAAAACCGGGGAAAGCGACCGCCGCCAGCGCCTGCTCTATGCCACCGAAAAAGGCCGCGGCCTGTTCGAAACCCTCTCCGCCACCCAAACCAGCCGCATCGAAGCCGCCATCGCCGCCCTCCCCCCGGAAGGCAAGCGCACGGTCCTCAAATTCTTCGTCGGCATGGTCGAGCCCGAAGATCGCGGTCTCCTGGATCGGCTGAAGCTGACCGAAGAGCTGTAGCCAAGCGGGCTAGTTCACCCGGCAGCCGCGGTCTTCTTCCTCTTCCTTGATGGCTTCGATCTGCCGCTGCTCGCTGCGCGAGAACTTCGGCCGCTTCGTCCAGCAGTCGTCGTTGTCGAAGTGTTCCTGCGCGAGCTCGGTCGAGAAGCAATAGCCGTTCTCGTCGTAGATCGAGTTCCGCTCGTACCAGAGGTCGAAGCACGACTGCGCAACTGCCACACTCGTAAGCGCCGTAAGCATGCCGGCGGCAGCCACGGCAACAAGAACTTTCCTCATCGGGTAGTCCTCCCTTTTCGCCGCGGAAGCCAGTTTACATCAACTTCCGCCCATTTGGCAGCGCAGCCGTCGCGGACTGCACTGGTCGGCTGAAGCTCAGCCGCGGGCCTACGCCGGTGCCGCTCCGCTACGATCCAGGCTGCCGATAGCCGACCGTTTTTGCACGACCGAGAGCATCGAGAGTCTCCTCCACTGTCAGCAACGGCGTCGTCTCGAACTCGGCCACCGCACCCCCGCCCCCGATCGCGATGGCCACTGCGGCCATGGCGACATTGTCGGGCGCTTCCCAGAGGTTGTAGCCGTCATGCGCGCCGAACGCGTACCAGAAGCCGTGCAGTTTTCCGCCCACTGACTCGATGTACTTCCGCGCGGCTTCGCGGCGATCTTCGGGATTCGCCGTCAGTCGCGCCCATGTTTCCGGCGTATAACTGAAGCGTGTCAAATAGAGTGCCATGGCCAAGCTCCTCCGCTCTTTGCCCAACACCCTATCGTACATCACATCTGCTGGCGGCCACCCATAATTCGCGGCTCAGAGCAGCCGCTGACCGTTCGGCACACCATGCTCGACTGCCGCCAGCACGATCGCTCCCGCCTCGTCCTCGAACCCCAGCGTCAGCACTTCGCTGCGCACCGGACCGATCTGCCGCGGCGGAAAATTCACCACCGCCATCACCTGCTGGCCGACCAACGCCTCTGGCGTGTAGTGCACGGTGATCTGCGCCGAACTCTTCTTCACCCCGATCTCGGGCCCAAAATCGATCAGCAGGATGTAGGCCGGCTTCCGCGCCTCGGGGAAAACGCGCGCTTCGATGATCGTGCCGACGCGAATGTCGACCTTCTCGAAGTCCGGGTAACTGATCTCGGCCATCAGGCCCGCCCGAGCTCTTCGGACCGTTGGCGTGCTGCACGAACCGCGCGGTCGAGCAGCGGCTCGAGCCCATCCGGCGCCATCAATACCTGCAGCGCCGCGTAGGTAGTGCCCTTCGGCGAGGTGACGTTCTCGCGCAGCGTGCCGGCCGGCGTCGGATCGGCATCCATCAGCGCCGCAGCCCCGGTCACGGTGGCCCGCGCCAGCTGCATCGCCTGCTCTTCGTCGAACCCCTGCCGGCGCGCCGCGGCGGCCAGGGCCTCGACCATGTAGAACACATAGGCCGGGCCGGAGCCGGAGACCGCAGTCACGCCGTCGATCTTGGTTTCGTCGTCGAACCACATCACCTGGCCCGCCGCGCTCAGCAGCGCATTGGCGGTCTCACGATCCTCGTCGCTGATGCCCAAGCCCACTGCCCCGGTAATGCCGCGGCCGACCTGCGCCGGCGTGTTCGGCATGGTGCGGATCACCCGCTCGGTCTGCAGCCCTTCGGACAGCCCGACCAGCGAAACTCCCGCCGCGATCGACAACACCAGCGTGTAGGTGCCCACCACCGGCTGGATCTCGGCCATCACCTCGTAGATCACCTGCGGCTTCACCGCGATGACCAGCACGTGGGTCAACACCCCAACCGGGCTCGCCTGCAGCCGGATGCCGTGCTGCGCGGCAAACTGCGCCGCATGCTCGGTCGGCTGCGGATCGCACAGCACCAACCGGTCCGGTGGCAGTCCCCCGGCAATCCAGCCGCGGGCCAGCGCTAGGCCCATCTTGCCGGCCCCGACCAGAACGACGGGGCCGATATCTGATAAATTCAAGCTTCGCCTACCGTTTCGAACATCACCTGGCTGAGCGCCTCGGAGGCACCCTTTCCAGCCCATATCACGAACTGGAACGCCTGGTAGTAGAGATCGCAGGCGTCCGTGGCTGAGCGCAGCAGCGCCTCACACTGTGCCGCACTGACTTCGGCGCCGCCGGTCAACAGGTGCGAGTTGCGGAACAGCACCACGCCTTCGTGGTTCCACATGTCGAAATGCCCGATCCACAACTGCTCATTAATCAGCGAGATCAGCTGCTTCACCTCGGTACGACGGGTGTCCGGCACCTTCAGGTCGAATGCCGCCGCGATGTGGAGCGACTCGAGGTCTTCCATCCAGTTGAAGGAGACGTGGTAGTCGGCCCAGTTCCCGCGGACCGAGATGGAGATTTCGTCGGCGTCCTGCCGCTCGAAGTTCCAGTCGTTGATCGACGCGATGTGCTCGATGATGTCGACCGGATGCACCGTGCGGTCCGGTTCCAGTTCCAGAAGTTGTGCCATTGGCTGAGCGTCCCATTGGGCGAAACGTTGAAGGCCGGCCGGTCATCCCGGTCCTACGCGTTACTTGCAAAGAACTCGCACGCAGAAGGCCTTCGAATCGTCCCTGTGGAGGCAAGCTACACTGGCCCCCCGATTCCGGGGATTGTGCCACCAGAGCCATCCAAGGCTTTCTTCTGTGGATGATCCGGCGCGAAGGGTTAACAGGGTCTTAACCGACCGAGTCTGTCCCCACTCGATTTGAACGATTTTGGCACACCGCACCTGCCGCGACTCGCGCTAGAATGCGCGGCCCGCATGACGAAGCTGTCACAAGCCGCTCCGGGCCTCAGAACAGCCCTTCAGGCCCTGCCCACCCGGTCCTGATCGCATCAGCCCATTTCGGAAACCCGTTGGCGAGCACCTGCTGCGCCGCGGCCTCGAAATCGTAGCGCACCGCCCTGAGGCTGGCCGACCACTTGCCGCCATGCCGCTCGAGTACCGCATAGCGCGCATCGGGCGCGCCATAGTTGATCTGCAGTCCGACGGCGCCGGGGTTGACGACCATCCGTCCGTCGCGAAGCCGCACCACCCGGGACACGTGCGTATGGCCGCAGAGCAGCACCGGGAAATCCAACCCGTCCGCCTTCGCCGTGACTTCGGCTTCACCGGGCATGGTGACGGTCCGGTTCGTCCACCAGGCATCGAGCCAGGGCTCCTCGTCGCTCGCAGCGGTGCCGTGGCACATGAACACCTCACCCTCGATGTCCGTGGTCGCCGGCAGGCTCCGCAGATAGTCGAAATGCACCGGCTTCATCCGCTCCGCCGTGAACTTGTCGACCGGCGCCTGCTTGTCGATGGCGGTATTGATCAGCCAGCGATCATGGTTGCCGATCACCGTCGGATAACCGCGCTCGATCAGCAGGTCTGCCGTCCCGACCGGATCAAGCGGACCGGCCAGCAGGTCCCCCAGGTTGATCGTCGCATCGACGCCGACCATGGCGATATCCGCCTCGACCGCCTCCAGCGCCAGGCGATTGCCGTGAATGTCGGAAATGACTGCGATTCTCATGGCTTCACCGTTCCCAGAAATTGCGGCGACGAAAAGTCAGATGAAGGTCTACAGCCCCAAGGCTAAAGCCCCCTGGGGCTCGCCCAGCCCCAGGTCAGCGCGTCTGCCCATTTCGGATAGCCACGCTCCAGCGCCTGCTTTGCCGCCGCTGCATGGTCATATACAACTGCGCGCAACTCCGTATTCCACCCGGCGCGGCGCTTCTCGATGATGGCATAGCGCGCATCCGGCGAGCCGATCTCAAACGGCAGCCCGACGCTCCCCGGGTTCACCACCAGCCGCCCGTCGGCAAGCCGTAGGCTCCGCGGCACGTGCGTATGCCCGCACAGCAGCACCTCGTGCTCAAACCCCGCGGCCTCGGCCTCGATATAGTCCCTGGTCAGCAGCGCCGAAATCCCGCCCACCATGCCGTCCATGAACGACGCGTTGTCGTCGCGCGGCGTGCCATGACAGAGGAAGACGTTCTGCTCGAACACCAGCGTCGCCGGCACGGCGGCCAGCCACTGATGCTGCCGTTCATCGAGCATGCCGCGCACCAGCGCATCGATGTGCCAGTCGGCCTCACGCCCATCGGTGATGTAGCGGTCGTGGTTGCCGCGCACCGACGGCATATCGAGTTCGATGAACCGATCGGCAACGCCAACCGGATCGCTCGGCCCGCTCAGGAAATCCCCAAGCGCCACCGTCGCCTCGACGCCCTGCCGGGCAATATCATCCAGCACGGCATCCAGCGCTTCAAGGTTGCCGTGAACGTCAGAAAGAACTGCGATCCTCACTTCGACTTGAGGCTTTCGACCGCCGCCTTCAATTCCTTGAGCTCGGCGCTCTGGGCCTGCACCAACTCGCGCAGCGCGTCGTAGTCCTCGCGCTTCACCAGGTCCATGTCGGCCACCAGCCGCTCGAGCTGCGACTTCACCGCCGTCTCGATCTCGCGGCGCACCCCGTCGGCGACGCCTGCGGCGTTGTTCATCAGCTTGCCCAGCTCGTCGAATATCTTGCTGCCCTGGGTCATCGGATTTGTCCTCTCAACGGGTTGTACCGAGCTATTTAGGGGGCGCCGCGCGCCTTGACCAGAGCATGGCGGAGGCTAAAAGGTCTCAGCCTGTCCACAGGAGCCGCGGCGCGTGCCCTTCCCCAATATCGATCCCATCGCCTTCGCCATCGGACCGGTCGTCGTCCGCTGGTATGCGCTGGCCTATCTCATCGGCGTGCTCGGCGGCGCGGCCTACGCCACGACACTGCTGCGCCGGCACGGCCTGTGGAAGGACAACCGCCCGCCGTTCGAGCCGGCGGCGATCTGGGATTTCGCCTTCTGGGCCGTCGTCGGCATCATCATCGGCGGCCGCATAGGCTACGTACTGTTCTACAATCTGAGCTTTTACGCCGCGAACCCGGGCGAGATCATCGCGTTGTGGGATGGCGGCATGAGTTTCCACGGCGGCCTTGTCGGCATCATGCTGGCCATGGCGCTGTTCGTCCGCTCGAAGGGCGGCAACATCCTCTCCGGCATGGATCTGCTCGGCGCCATCGGCACCATCGGGCTGTTCCTCGGCCGCGTCGCCAATTTCATCAATGCCGAGCTCTACGGCGCACCCACCACCCTGCCCTGGGGCGTCGTGTTCCCCACCGATCCCGAGCAGCTGCCGCGTCATCCCAGCCAGCTCTACGAAGCCCTGCTCGAGGGCGTGCTGCTGTTCATCGTCATCCGCATCGCCACCAACCATCTCGGTGCGCTGCGGCGCCCCGGTCTCGTTGCCGGCATCTTCGGCATCGGCTATGCGCTATCCCGTATCTTCGTCGAGTTCTTCCGCCTGCCCGACGCACAGCTCGGCTATCTCTACGGCGGCTGGCTCACCATGGGCATGGTGCTGAGCCTGCCCATCCTCGTCGCCGGCATCGGGCTCGTCGTCTACGCCATGAGGCCCGCCCGTGCCTGATACCCGCTCCCTCGGTGACATCATCGACATGCAGTTGAGCCAGACCGGCCCGATGTCGCTCGCCACCTATATGAGCCTCGCCCTCACCCATCCGCGCTCCGGCTACTACACCGGCACGGATCCGCTCGGCGCCAAAGGTGATTTCATCACCGCGCCCGAGATCAGCCAGATGTTCGGCGAGCTCGTCGGCTTCTTCCTCGTCAACCTGTGGCAGCAGCTCGACCAGCCCAAGAGCTTCACCCTGCTCGAACTCGGCCCCGGCCGCGGCACGCTGATGCAGGATGCGCTGCGCGTCGCCGCCAAGGCCGAGGGCTTCGTCAACGCCTGCCACCTGCAGCTGTTCGAGACCAACCCCGCCCTCAAGGCCCAGCAGGCCGAGCGCCTCGGCGAGTACAACCCGTATTGGCCCAGCGACGTCGACGAAGTCGCCGACGACCCGATCTTCGTCGTCGCCAACGAGTTCTTCGACGCCCTGCCGATCCGCCAGTTCGTCAAGGCCCCCGATGGTTGGCACGAACGCCAGGTCGGCCTCCGCGACGGCAAGCGTGCCTTCGGCCTGTCGCCGACGCCGATCCCCGATTCAGCCATGCCGCCCGAACTCGCCTTGGCCCAGCTCGGCGAGACCTACGAGGTCAGCCTCGCCGCCGCCGACATCATGCAAAAGCTCGGCAAACGCATCGCCGCTCAGAAGGGCGCCCTGCTCGCCATCGACTACGGCTACGCCGCGACCCAGACCGGCGAAACCCTGCAGGCCGTGCGCCACCACGCCTTCGCCGATCCGCTCGACGCGCCGGGCGAGATCGACCTCAGCGCCCATGTCGATTTCGGCGCCCTCGCCAAGGTCGCGACTGGTCTCGGCCTCACCGCCGAAAAGCTGTCCACCCAGCGCGATTTCCTCGGCGCCCTCGGCATCGTCGAGCGTGCCACAGCGCTGGTGAAGTCCAATCCCGACAAGGTCGACGCCATCGCTGCCTCCCTCCGCCGCCTCGTCGACAGCACCGAAATGGGCACCCTGTTCAAGGTGTTCTGCGCCCATTCCGGCAGCATCGAGCCTATCGGTTTCCCGCAATGACAATGCCCTTCGAAACCAGTCGCGCCCTCGAGCGCATCCCCGGCATCCGTCACGGCTTCTTCGGCCGCCGCGGTGGCCATTCAACCGGCGAGTTCGCCTCGCTGAATGTCTCGACCGCAAGCGGCGACCGCATGAATCATGTCATGGAGAACCGCGCCCAGATCGCTGGTATCCTTGGCTTTTCCTACGATCAGCTGGTGACGATGAAGCAGGTGCACTCGGTCACCGTGCTCGAAGTCACCCGCCAACCCAATCCCGACGACATCCCCGAGGCCGACGCCTTCGTCACCCGTGTCCATGGCCTCGCCCTGGGCATTCTCACCGCCGACTGCACCCCGATCCTGTTCGCCGATCCCGAGGCGCGCGTCATCGGTGCCGCCCATGCCGGCTGGAAGGGCGCCACCGGCGGCATCGCCGAGGCGACCGTCGCCGCGATGGTCGACCTCGGCGCCCGCCCCGACCGCATCGTCGCGGCCATCGGCCCCACGATCTCCGGCCCCAACTACGAAGTCGGGCCCGACTTCGCCGCCGACCTCATCCGCGAGCACCGCGACGCCGAGAACCGCATCACCCGGCCGAATGGCGGCCGCGAGCACTTCGACCTCCCCGGCTTCGTCTTCGACCACCTGATCGCCGCCGGCGTCGGCCTCGTCGACGACCTCGCGATCTGCACCTATGCCGAGCCCAAGAAGTACTTCTCCCACCGCTATGCCACCCACAAGGCCATCGCCACCGGCCGGCAGCTCAGCGTCATCGGGTTGGGCGGCCTCTAACGAGAATCCTTCACCGATCCGTCACAAGGCGCATTGCGCCCCGCGGCGCCCCAAGCTAAAGACCCGCGCATCAGGAGCCGGCAACTCCCCGGACCGGCCCCGACCCCGGAGCGCGCTCGTGAAACTTGTCACCGGCAATTCCAACCGCGCGCTTGCCGAAGCCGTCGCGAGCTATCTCGAAGTCCCGCTGACCGATTGCACGGTCAAGCGCTTCAACGACAAAGAGATCTTCGTCGAAATCCACGAGAACGTCCGCGGCGAGGATGTCTTCATCCTGCAGTCGACCTCCTATCCGGCCAATGACAACCTGATGGAACTGCTGATCCTGTCGGACGCGCTCCGCCGCTCCTCGGCCCGGCGTATCACCGCCGTGATCCCCTATTTCGGTTACGCCCGGCAGGACCGCAAATCCGCCTCGCGCACGCCCATCTCGGCCAAGCTCGTCGCCAACCTGATCACCGAATCCGGCGTCAACCGCGTCGTCACGCTCGACCTGCACGCCGCCCAGATCCAGGGCTTCTTCGATATCCCGACCGACAATCTCTATGGCGCCCCCGTCATGGTCCGCGACATCCAGGAGCGTTACCCCAACGGCAACCTGATGATCGTCTCACCCGACGTCGGCGGCGTCGCCCGGGCCCGTGCCACAGCGCAGCGCATCGGCGCTGACCTCGCCATCGTCGACAAGCGCCGCCCCAAGGCCGGCGTCTCGGAAGTGATGAACATCATCGGCGACGTCGCCGGCCACGCCTGC
>JBKJMF010000487.1:0-6835 GCA_046596525.1 Devosia sp.
ACCACCACCTGCAGCGAGCCCGACTGCAGCCCGTCCCACAGCGAATCCTGGTGCTGCTTGTTGCGGAACGGCGGGCTCATCACCCGGCGCGCCGCATAGTCCCAGTCCTTGTTGAAATACTCGCTCTCGTCGAGCACCAGATGCTGGATCAGCGGCTCGCCATAGACCCGCTTGCCCGCCTGCCGCGCCCGGCGGATCGCCTCATGCGCCTGCTCGCATGACGTGTGTACGATATAGACCGGCACCCCCGCCATGTCGGCGATCATGATCGCCCGGTTGGTCGCCTCGCCCTCCACTTCCGGCGGGCGCGAATAGGCGTGCGCCTCCGGGCCATTGTTGCCCTCGGCGAGCAGCTTCGCCGTCATCTGCGCCACCACGTCGCCGTTCTCGGCATGGACCAGCGGCAGCGCTCCGAGGTCGGCGCAACGCTGGAACGACGAGAACATCTCGTCGTCATCGACCATCAGCGCGCCCTTGTAGGCCATGAAGTGCTTGAACGAGGTGATGCCGCGATCGACCACGTCGGCCATCTCGTTGAACACCTGCTCGCCCCACCAGGTGATCGCCATGTGGAACGAGTAGTCGCACGAGGCCTTCGAGGTCTTGTTGTCCCACATCTGCAGCGCTTCGAGCAGCGACTGGTTGGGCGAGGGCAGGCAGAAGTCCACCACCATCGTGGTGCCGCCCGACAACGCCGCCCGCGTCCCGGACTCGAAATCATCACTCGAGTACGTCCCCATGAACGGCATCTCGAGATGCGTATGCGGATCGATCCCGCCGGGCATCACGTAGCAGCCGGTCGCATCGAGCACTTCGCCGCCGCTCAGGTTCGGCCCGATCTCGGTGATCTTGCCGTCCTCGACACGAACGTCGGCCATGTAGGTGAGGTCGGCCGTAACGACGGTGCCGTTCTTGATGATTTTGGAAGTCATTGGTCGGTCCCTGTGTTCGGCGAGGCCAGGATTGCTCTGGCACGCGACAACATCGCTTCGGCGAGCTCACTACTCGGCCCATCATGGATAACGGCAGCTAGCTCATCGAGAGCCAGTTCCCACTCGCCTGCCCAGATGAAACCATCGGCGTTCCCCAAGTGCAGGTTAGGAACTGTTCCACGCAGTACGATCGCCACGTCGAGCACCGCGTGTGCGACCTGGAGGGGCGCAGCATCCTCGGCGCTTGCTAGCGGAACCCACCTTGCTCCGCCCCCAAACTCCACTGGACCGAAGGGCTGTTCGCTCACCCCGCAATCTCCGCCGTCTCCAGTACCGCACGCAGCAGCACGTCCGTGCCGGCTGCGGCCCATTCCTTGCTGATCTCTTCAGCCTCGTTGTGGCTCAAGCCATCCACGCACGGGCACATGATCATCGCCGACGGCGCCACCCGGTTGATCCAGCACGCGTCATGCCCGGCCCCCGAGACGATGTCGCGGTGCGAGTAACCGAGTTCCTTGGCTGCCGCACGGACATTGCCCACCAGCGTCTTGTCGAACGTCACCGGGTCAAAATGCCCGACCTGCTCGATCGCAAAGCCGATATCCAGCCCCTCGGCGATATTCTCGATGCCGCCGCGGATACGCTCGTCCATCTCGTCGAGCACGTCCTTGTTGGGCGAGCGGATGTCGATGGTAAACACCGCCTTGCCAGCGATGATGTTGCGCGAGTTCGGATAGACCTCGATATGCCCGACCGCGCCGACGGCGCTCGGCTGGTAGTCCATCGCCACTTCGTGCACCAACTCGATCACCCGCGCCATGCCGAGGCTGGCGTTGCGGCGCTTCGGCATCGGGGTGGAGCCGGTATGGGCCTCCTTGCCGGTCAGCGTCACCTGCAGCCATTTCAACCCTTGGCCGTGCGTCACCACGCCGATATCGATGTTCTCGTCCTCGAGGATAGGCCCCTGCTCGATATGCAGCTCGTAGTAGGCGTGGATCTTCCGCGCCCCGACCACCTCGTCGCCGCGCCAGCCGATGCGCTCCAGCTCCTCGCCGAACGTCTTCCCGTCCTTGTCCTTGTGCGTATAGACGTCCGCCTGCTCGAGCACCCCGGCGAATACGCCCGAGGCCATCATCGCCGGCGCGAACCGTGCGCCCTCTTCGTTGGTCCAGTTGACCACCACGATCGGGCGCTTGGTGCGGATGTCGAGATCGTTGAGCGTCCGGATCACCTCGAGCCCACCAAGCACCCCGAGCACGCCGTCATAGCGTCCGCCGGTGGGCTGCGTGTCGAGATGGCTGCCCACATAGACCGGATCGAGCCCCGGTTCGCTGCCCTCGCGGCGAGCGAACATGGTGCCCATCTGGTCGAGGCCCATCTCGAGCCCGGCGGCCTCGCACCAGTTCTGGAACAGCGCGCGGCCCTTGGCGTCATCGTCTGTGACGGTCTGCCGGTTATTGCCGCCGGCAACCCCCGGCCCGATCTCGGCCAGCTCATGAATGGAGCTCCAAAGGCGCTCGGGGTCGATACGGAGGTTTTCGCCGGGAGCGGGCATATCAGTCTTTCAGGGTGTGTTCGGATGATGCCCCCGCGTACCCTCTCCCCGCTGGGGAGAGGGTGGCCGGAGCGAAGCGGAGGTCGGGTGAGGGGCAGTTCCGAAGCGTCAGGAGCAGCGCCTCCAGAACACCATCAGTGTTGCTGAGGATGTCGTTGTTCCAGAAGCGGAGAACGGAATAGCCCTGCTCGTTCAGGTACTTTGTGCGGCGATCGTCGCGCACACTATCGGCATGCTGCCCGCCATCAAGCTCGATGACGAGCATCGCCTCGCGGCAGACAAAGTCGGCGAAGTAGGCGCCGATCGCAAACTGGCGCACGAACTTGTGCCCGTCGAGTCGGCGGTCTCGCAGTCGGCTCCACATGCGCATCTCGGCATCGGTAGGGTCTATTCGCAACTTACGCGCACGGTCGCGAATTCGAGCTTCGCCATGACTGCCCCTCACCCTGACCCTCTCCCCAGCGGGGAGAGGGGACGCATAGGCACCGCCCGTGCTCCCATCGCCACCTCTCCCCTCTGGGGAGAGGGCCGGGGTGAGGGGCAGTCCAGCAATGCCTGTGCCGCCTGCCATCGCTTACTTCATGCTCGGGAACGTGAATTCCGCGCCGGATTTGATGCCGGCTGGCCAGCGCGTCGTGACGGTTTTGAGCCGTGTGTAGAAGTGCACGCCTTCGGGCCCATAGATCCCATGGTCGCCGAAAATGCTCCGCTTCCAGCCGCCGAACGAGTGGTAGGCCACCGGCACCGGGATCGGCACGTTGATGCCCACCATGCCCACTTCGATCTTGTCGGCGAAGTCGCGCGCGGCATCGCCATCGCGGGTGAAGATCACCGTGCCGTTGGCGTACTCGTGGCCGTGGATCAGGTCGACCGCGTCCTGGTAGGTGCCGGCACGCACCACCGAGAGCACCGGCCCGAAGATCTCCTCGCGGTAGATCTTCATGTCCGGCTTCACATGGTCGAACAGCGTGCCGCCGACGAAGTATCCGTTCTCATAACCCTGCAGCTTGAAGCCGCGACCATCGACCACCAGCTCGGCGCCGGCTTCGACGCCTGCGTCGATATAGCCGACGATCTTGTCGCGCTGCATCTTCGAAACGATCGGGCCCATCTCCGAGTCACGGTCCGTCGCCGGGCCGATCTTCAGCGCTTCGACGCGCGGCTTCAGCTTCGCCACCAGCGCATCGGCGGTCTTGTCGCCCACCGGCACGGCCACCGAGATTGCCATGCAGCGCTCACCGGCCGACCCGTAGCCCGCGCCCATCAGCGCGTCGGCCGCCTGGTCGAGGTCGGCGTCGGGCAGGATAATCATGTGGTTCTTGGCGCCGCCCAGCGCCTGGATGCGCTTGCCGGCCTGCGTGCCACGCCGATAGACGTACTCGGCGATCGGGGTCGAGCCGACAAAGCTCACCGCCTTGATGTCCGGATGGTCGAGGATCGCGTCCACAGCTTCCTTGTCGCCGTGGATGACGTTCAGCACGCCTTCCGGCAGGCCGGCATCCATCAGCAACTGCCAAGCGAACATCGGCGCCGACGGATCGCGCTCCGACGGCTTCAGGATGAAGGTATTCCCACAGGCAATCGCCAGCGGATACATCCACATCGGCACCATGGCGGGGAAGTTGAACGGCGTGATGCCGGCGACGACGCCGAGCGGCTGCCGGTCCGAATAGGTGTCGATGTTCGGCCCGACATTGCGGCTGAACTCGCCCTTCAGCAGCTGCGGGATGCCGCAGGCGAAATCGACGCAGTCGATGCCGCGCGCCAGTTCGCCCAGCGCATCGTCATGCACCTTGCCGTGCTCGCGCGAGATGTGCTCGGCCAGTTCGTCGGCATGCTTTTCGAGCAGCTCCTTGAACTTGAACATCACCCGCGCCCGCTTCATCGGCGTGGTGCTGGCCCAGGCGGGCAGGGCCTTTTTTGCCGCTGCAACAGCGGCGTTGACCTCGTCGAGCGTAGACAGTGGCAGCGTGGCAATCGCCTCGCCGGTGGCCGGGTTGAACACCGGCTGGGTGCGCGTGCTGGTGCTGGTAACCAGCTTCCCGCCAATGGCATTCTGAATCGTCTGCATCACAGACCTCCGCTCGTGAGTTGTAGAACGTTCGTTCTATCGGTGCCGATATAGAACAATCGTTCCATTCTACTCAAGCGTCTTGAGGATGCCGGCCAGTGTGCCGATCAGTTCGTCGATCTGCGCCCTGGAAATGATCAACGGCGGCGATATGGCGATGATGTCGCCGGTGGTGCGGATCAGGATGCCGGTCTCGAAGGCTTTGACGAAGGCGGAGAAGGCGCGCTTGGTCGGCGAACCGGCGATCGGCTCGAGTTCGATCGCGCCGATCAGCCCCAGGTTGCGGATGTCGATGACATGCGGCAGCCCCTTCAGCGAGTGCAGCGCATCTTCCCAGTAGGGCGCCAGTTCCGCGCCACGGGTCAGCAGCCCCTCGTCCTTGTAGGTCTCGAGCGTCGCGAGCCCGGCCGCCGAGGCGATCGGGTTTCCCGAATATGTATAGCCATGCATGAACTCGATGACGTGCTCCGGGCCCTGCATGAAGGCGTCGTGGATTTCCGAGCTGACCAGCACCGCCCCCATCGGGATCACGCCGTTGGTGAGGCCCTTGGCGGTGACGAGGATATCCGGCGTCACACCGAAATAGTCCGCCGCGAACGGCGTGCCGAGACGGCCGAAACCGGTGATCACTTCGTCGAAGATCAACAGGATGCCGTGCTTCTTGGTGATCTCGCGCAGCTTCTGCAGATAGCCCTTGGGCGGGATCAGTACGCCGGTCGACCCGGCCACCGGCTCGACGATGACCGCCGCGATGGTCGAGGCGTCATGCAGCGTCACGATGCGCTCGAGTTCCGACGCCAGGTCCTCCCCGCCGCCTTCGCGCTCGCCGCGGGTGAACTGGTTCTTCCCCGGCGTATGGGTGTGCGGCATGTGGTCGACGCCGGTGAGCAGCGTGCCGAACATCTTGCGGTTGGTGACGATGCCGCCCACCGAGATGCCGCCGAAATTCACCCCGTGATAGCCGCGCTCTCGCCCGATCAGGCGGGACCGCGAGCCGTCGCCCTTTACACGGTGATAGGCCAGCGCCACCTTCAGCGCCGTCTCGACCGATTCCGAACCCGAGTTGGTGTAGAGGACATGGTTGAGCCCCTCCGGCGCAATCGACACCAGCGCATTGGCCAGCTCGAACGCCTTGGGATGGCCCATCTGAAAGGCCGGCGCGTAGTCCAGCTCGGCTGCCTGCTCCTGGATCGCTTCAACGATCTTCGGGCGGCAATGGCCGGCGTTCACGCACCACAGGCCCGCGGTACCGTCGAGCACCTGGCGTCCGTCGGAAGTCGTATAGTGCATGTCCTTGGCGCCGACGAACATGCGCGGCGCCTTCTTGAACTGCCGGTTCGCTGTGAACGGCATCCAGAACGCGCTCAGATCGTTCGGCGTGACATTGCGACGGTCGGACACCTTGGACTCCCTCGGAGGCTATTTGTTGAGTTTATCGGTCAAGTATATTTGGAGCTTGACCTTTGGATGTGTTATCCAGAAATTTGACCAGTTGGAAAAAACGTTATCACTCCCATGCCGCCGATCAAGGTGAAAATGCTGGAGACTGAAGGCGGCAAAGGGGGCGCAAAGGCACCGCCGTCGAAGCGGCCAAGAGCGCAAACGCGCATCCAGCGCGAGAAGCAGGAAGTCATCCTCGAAGCGGCTCTCGACGTGTTCAGCCGCGAGGGTTTCCGCGGCGCCACCATCGACCAGATCGCCGAGGCGGCGGGGATGAGCAAGCCCAACCTGCTCTACTACTTCCCCCGCAAGGAAGAGATCTACGAGCGGCTGATGACCTCGATGCTCGATGTCTGGCTGCAGCCGCTGCGCGAGATCGACTCGGTCGGCGACCCCGTCCCGGAACTGCGCTCGTATCTGCGTCGCAAGCTAGAGATGAGCCGCGACTACCCACGCCAGAGCCGGCTGTTCGCCAACGAGATGCTGCAGGGCGCCCCGCGCGTGCTGAAGGTGCTAGAGGGCGACCTCAAGACGCTGGTCGACGAGAAGGCGCGGGTGATGGAAACCTGGATGGATGCCGGCAAGATCGTCCGCACAGATCCCTATCACCTGATCTTTTCGATCTGGGCCACCACCCAGCATTACGCCGATTTCGACGTGCAGGTCCGCGCCGTGCTCGGCAAGGACCGCGGCGGCGAAGGCCGCTTCGAAGACGCTGCGCGCTTCCTCGAAAACCTTTTCCTGCATGGCCTGCTGCCGAAGTAGTGGCCTAGCGCTCCTTCAGCAGCGCCAATACCAGTAGCCCCAGCACCGTGACCACTGCTCCGGCGGCGACGC
>JBKJMF010000255.1:0-2858 GCA_046596525.1 Devosia sp.
CTCGGTCGCGGCGTCGCGAACGATGAACTTGTCCTTCACCGAACGGCCGGTGAACACCCCGGTGGTGACCGCCAGCGCACCGCCGGCAGCGAGCCGGCCTTCGCCGTCGGCGAGTGCCGTTTCCACCAAAGTGGGGGGCAACTCGTCCCATCGGACGTGCGCCAGCGCTCCGATCCGCGTTGCGAGTTGGTCGTGAACAGCGTGGCCCATGGCCGTACCCTCGGTCTGGAATGACCATGAGTTACGGCCTTGTAGACCCCGCCGCCCATCCCGGAATCCGGCCTACGACGGAAGTCCTGCGACTTCGGTTGAGTGCGGCATGCTGGCAATCGTAGGCAGGACGCCTTATTTATGCGCAATTGTGGCAGTCAATGCTCGCCACAATTCGGAGTGCGGGCTGACTCGCATGCCGTTGATTGGATGAAAGGGAGTTCAATGCCCAAGATCGCACTGGTGGACGACGACCGTAACATTCTGACTTCGGTGTCCCTGACGCTCGAGGCCGAAGGCTATCAGGTCGCCACCTATACCGATGGGGCTTCGGGTCTCGAGGGATTGACGGCCGATCGGCCCGATCTCGCCATCCTCGATATCAAGATGCCCCGCATGGACGGCATGGAACTGCTGCGCCGGCTGCGCCAGAAGTCCGACGTTCCAGTGATCTTCCTCACGTCGAAAGACGAGGAGATCGACGAACTGTTCGGTCTCAAGATGGGCGCCGACGACTTCATCACCAAGCCGTTCAGCCAGCGCCTCCTGGTCGAGCGGGTCAAATCGGTGCTCCGCCGCGCCGCGCCGCGCGACCCGTCCGCCGCTCCGGGTACGCCGGGCAGCGAAGCCACGCCGGGCAAGGCGCTGATCGAGCGCGGTTCGCTGGTGATGGACGAAGAGCGCCACACCTGCACCTGGAAGGGGCAGCGCGTCACGCTGACCGTCACCGAGTTCCTCATCCTCCAGGCCCTGGCGCTGCGCCCCGGCGTGGTCAAGTCGCGCAACGCACTGATGGATGCGGCCTATGACGACCAGGTCTATGTCGACGACCGCACCATCGACAGCCACATCAAGCGGCTGCGCAAGAAGTTCAAGGCGGTTGACGACGATTTCGAGATGATCGAAACCCTCTACGGCGTAGGTTACCGCTTCAAGGAGCAGTAAGAGGACAATTGGCCGTCACCGAAGAGGAGTTGCCGGGTTCAAGGCCCGCATCCGCGGAGGTCGGCATAATGCCGAAGCTCAACCGGATTGCCGGCGCGGTCGGCACGTTTGTGCTCGCCGTGATCAAGCAGATCCAGCGCCTGTTGGCGCTGACGATCTTTTCGAGCCTCGCCCGCCGCATCATCGTGCTCAATCTCGCCGGCCTCGCCGTGCTGGTGATCGGCATCCTGTTCCTCAACCAGTGGCGCACCGGGCTGATCGAAGCGCGGGTGCAGAGCCTGCGCGTCCAGGGCGAAATCATCGCCGCGGCCATTGCCGCCTCGGCGACGGTCGATAGCGACGTCATCACCGTGGACCCCGATCGGTTGATCGAGCTGCAGGGCAGCGAAGTGGTGTCGCCGCTGAGCTTTTTCGATCCGAGCCTCGAGTTCCCGGTCAATCCCGAGCGGGTCGCGCCGCTGCTCCGCAACCTCGTCACACCGACCAAGACGCGCGCCCGTATCTACGATCAGCAGGGCCTCCTGATCCTCGACAGTGCCAATCTTTATGCGCGTGGCGAGGTGCTGCGGCAGATCAAGCCGGCGGACACCGGCTCGTTCTTCCTGCTCGACTGGTGGAATACCCTCGTCGACTGGCTGCCGGGCGACGACTATCCGCAATACCAGGAGTACGGCGCCGACGAGGGCACACGTTACCCGGAAGTCGCTGCGGCGCTGGGCGGCGCGCCGACGGCGATCGTCCGCGTCGACGCCAAGCGCCAGCTGGTGGTGTCGGTGGCGGTGCCGATCCAGCGCGTGCGCGCCAATGTCGGCGTGCTGCTGCTCTCCACCCAACCGGGCGATATCGACCAGATCGCTACCGCCGAGCGCTGGGGGATCCTGCGCATCGCGCTTGTCGCCGCAGCGGTGACCGTCATCCTTTCGCTGCTACTCGCCGGCACCATTGCCGGACCGCTGCGCCGGCTGGCGGGTGCTGCCGAACAGGTGCACTCGACCGTCAACAGCCGCGCCGAGATCCCGGATTTCTCCGACCGTACCGACGAGGTGGGGCACCTGTCGAAGGCGCTGCGCTCGATGACCTCGGCGCTCTACAACCGCATCGAGGCGATCGAACGCTTCGCCGCCGACGTCGCGCACGAACTCAAAAACCCGCTGACCTCGCTGCGCTCGGCGGTCGAGACCCTGCCGCGCGCCCGCCGCGCCGAGGATCGCGAGCGGCTCAACGCCATCATCCAGCACGACGTCCGCCGGCTCGACCGGCTGATCTCCGACATCTCGAACGCCAGCCGGCTCGATGCCGAACTCGCCCGGCAGAGCGCCGAGCGGGTCGATATCGCACAACTCGCCGACGCGATGGTGTCGATCCAGAAGGATGTTGCGGCCAACCGCAAGGTCGACGTGGTGCTCGAAAAGCATGTCAGCCGCTATGTGCCGATCGCGCTGGGCCATGACAGCAGACTGGCGCAGGTGATCAACAACCTGATCGACAACGCGGTGTCGTTCTCGCCGGAGGGCGGCAAGGTGCTGGTGAAAGTGTCGACCAGCGAGGACGCCATCACCATCGTCGTTACCGATGAAGGCCCGGGCATCCGCGGTGACATCAGCCGCATCTTCCAGCGCTTCTATACCGACCGGCCGGACGGCGAGCATTTCGGCGACCATTCCGGCCTCGGCCTTGCCATCTCCAAACAGATCGTCGAGGCG
>JBKJMF010000295.1:0-4177 GCA_046596525.1 Devosia sp.
CTACGCCGCTGCTGCGCGATCAACCGAGCTTCATCTGGTTCGATATAGCGGTGGCGGCGCTGCTAGTCATCGATCTGGTGGCGCGCGGCCTCGCTTCCACCGATCCGCTGCGCTGGCTCAGGCAGCCGACGACGATCGTCGATATCTTCATTCTGGTGACGCTGCTGCTACCGGGATGGCTCGCCAATCTCGGTTTTCTGCGCATTCTCCGGCTATGGACGCTGTCGCAGAGCGGCGCGCTGTGGCGGCCGCTGAAGAAGTTCAAGCTCACCCAGTATCGCGAACAGGGCGAGGCGATCGTCAACATCGTGGCGTTCCTGTTCGTGGTCTCGGGATTCATCCTTACCTTCTTCGGCAGCCCGGACTCCGGCATCGAGGGTTATGTCGATGCGCTGTATTTCACGGTCACGTCGGTGACGACGACGGGCTATGGCGACGTGACGCTGCCCGGCACCGCCGGCAAGCTCACTTCGATCGCGGTGATGATCGTCGGCATCTCCCTGTTCGTGCGGCTGGCGCAAGCGCTGTTCCGGCCGCACAAGGTGTTCTTCCCCTGCCCGCAATGCGGGCTGCAGCGGCACGACCCGGATGCGGTGCACTGCAAGGCGTGCGGGCACCTGCTCAACATCCCGAACGAAGGCGACTGAGGCTTAGCGCGACAGGGCGCGGATCTCGGCATTGGCGCGGCGCAGCCGCTCCGCGAGGCTCGAACCCACCGCCAAGACGAGCGCCGAATGGGCAGCGGGGGTGTTAGCCTGGAGATCGTCGAGCGCCTCGCGATCGAGCACCAGGGCGCTTCCGCTACTGGAGGCGATGACGTCGGCGGTGCGCGGCGCGTGGCCGAACAGCGCCAGTTCACCGAACGCCGTGCCGGCCTCCACCGTGCTGACGCGGTGGCTCGGGGCGTTGCCGACGCGAACCGAGATATCGACGTGACCCTCGGTGAGGAAGAACAGCTCGTCGGCGCGGGCGTTCTGGGAGATGAGCTTGTCGCCGGGCTCGAACCGCTGCAGGCGCAGGCGCTTCGAAAGTTCGGCCAGCATGGCCTCGTTGAGGGTAGCGAGCAGATCGAACTCGGCCAAAGGGACGGCCGTATCCGCCGGGTTGCCGCCGGCCTGTTCGAGGAGACGGTCCTCGAAGTGCTCGAGCGCCTGATCGACGGTGGGGAAATGGATGTCCTGCTCGAAAGTATGCGGGAGTTCGCCGGACACGGTGACCACGGCGAAACCTTTTCCCGCTTCCAGCAGGGTGCGACGGGCGGTGTTCAGCAGGGTGACGGCGACGCCGTCGATGCGCAGCACCCGCGTCAGATCGAGCACGAAGTAGTAGGCGCTGCCCATGTCCTCGACGATGCGGCGGGTGACCCGCTCGGCTTCGATGAAACCGAGTTCCGCCTGCAGTTCGTAGACGGCGATCAGGTGCCCGTAGCGATCGAGTTTCTTAGCCTGCTCGGGGCGGCGGACGCGCTTCGAATGCACTTCGTCGGAGCGGTAGACGCGGCGGAGCGGCGCCAGGCCGCCGCCGCGATCCTCGAACAGATGCAACCGGAAATTGGCGGAGATGTCCTCGCAGACTTTTACGCCGCGGGCGCTGTTGCCGACCGCATCGAGGCGCGGGGAGAAAGTGCCGATGCCGAGTTGGCCGGGGAGCACTGCGGCGATGCCGCCCCCTACCCCGCTCTTGGCCGGGAGGCCGACGCTGAACTGCCAGCCGCCAGCATAATCGTACATGCCGCAGGTGTTCATCACCGAGAGCACGGAACGGACATTGTCGGTGGTGATGGCGCGCTGGCGCGTCACCGGATTGACACCGCCATTGGCTAGCGTGGCGCCGATCATCGCGAGGTCGCGAGCGGTGACCAGCAGCGAGCACTGGCGGAAGTAGAGGTCGAGGTGCTCGTTGACGTCGCCCGAGATCATTCCAGCGTTGAGCTCGAGATAGGCGATGGCGCGGTTGCGGTTTCCGGTGATGGTTTCGGAGCGGTAGACCGCCTCGTCGAGATCGAGCATGCGGCCGGTGAAGCGCTGGAAGATATCGAGGATGCGCTGGTAGCGCTCGGCGTGGTCGGCGCCCTTGATCATGGCGCTGGCGACGATGGCGCCGGCGTTGACCATCGGGTTGAACGGCCGGTTGTTGCGTTCGTCGAAGGTGATCGAGTTGAACGCATCGCCGGAGGGCTCGACGCCGATGTGCCGCAGCACCTCCTCGCGGCCGTGATCTTCCAGCGCCAGGGCGTAGATCACCGCCTTGGAGACGGACTGGATAGTGAAAAGTGCGCTGGTGTCGCCGACTTCGTAGACAAACCCGTCAGTGGTGGCGAACGCCAACGAGAATTGATCGGGATCAACCGCTGATAACTCCGGGATGTAGCTTGCCAACTCGCCCGAAAGGTTGGGACGATGCCGCGCGTAGAGGTCGTTGAGATATTGCCATACGGGCAGTTCCTTGGGCGAAAGCCCGGCCGCCCGCAGATCGACTTGCTGCATACAATTGACTCGCTTGTGCCTAAGGCGCGATCAGACTAATCATTGTGCTATGTTTTGAGCAATAGCGCTTCCGACTAAACCGGGGCGGGGACGGCCAGGGTAGCTGGGGACAACAAAGAGTATGAGCATTCTCAGGGGAATGGCAGCCGTGGGGCTGTCGATTGCATTGGGCTTGGCGACGCTGCCGGCGATGGCGGCGAGCGGCACGGCGCTGGGCGTCGATCCGCAGGCCGAGGTCGATACGGCGGGCAAGTCGCGCGTGTTGACGGTAGGCGCCGATATCTTCATCGGCGACAAGGTCAATACCGGCCCGGCCGGGCAGGTGCAGATCAAGTTCTCGGACAAGACCGAGCTGGTGGTCGGGCCGAATTCGTCGCTGCTGATCGAGGACTATCTGCTGCGCGACGACCAGTCGGCGGGCAAGTTCGCGATCAACGCGCTGTCGGGCACGTTCCGTTTCGCCACCGGCGGCGCACCGAAGGACCGCTACATCATCAAGACGCCCACCGGCACTATCGGCGTGCGGGGTACGGCGTTCGATTTCGACGTCGACGACGTCCTGGGCACGCGGGTCCTGCTTTTTCACGGCGCAGTGATCTTGTGCAACCTCGCCAACGAGTGCGTGACGCTCGACGGGACCTGCGAGATCGGCACTTATGATCTGGCGGAGTCCACTATCATCGGGCCGGCCGAGAACACGACGGGCGACGAGCGACGCGACCTTCGTGACACCTTCACCTATGCGCAGTCGCAGCAACCGCTGATGCGCGAGTTCTGGGTCGACAAAGCGAGGCAGTGCTTCAACCAGGGGTTCGTTTCAAACACGCCGGGGAGCCTCGTCAAGGACGAGGATGACGATCCGCCACCGAAAGACGACGACTGTGGCGGCAAGGGCGGTAAGTACAACTACCAACAAAAGGGTGGCGGCAAGGGCGGCTGCGACGAGTAATCGTCACATTTCGTCGAATGGCACGCCTCCGCGGGACTTGCTGTCCCGCGGACTCTCGACGATCTGGACGATGACGCGCTCGGCGGGGACGTTGAAGTTCTTTACCACCGCCTCGGTGATGTCCCGCATCAGCGCCTTCTTGGAGGCCGGGCTACGCCCCTCGACGATATGAACGAGGATTTCGGGCATCGGCTCAGGCCTTGACGGTCTTGCCCTTGGCCTTGGCGGGTTTGGCCTTCACCTTGATCTTCACCACCTTGGGTGCCTTGGCGGCCGCGGCCCTGGCTTTCGCCTCTTCCTTGCGGATGTCGCTGACCAGGACGCCCTTGTGGCCCCAGTTGTCGGAATCCACCTCATCAATGACGACGAAGGTGTATTCGGGGTTCTTGTTGAGCACCTTCACCAGCACATCGGTGATGCCCTTGGAGATGGCACGCTTCTGTTCAGTGGTGGCGCCGTCGGTGATTTCTACTCGAACGTAAGGCATGGTTTTCTCCCCCAAAGCTGCGGGGAGGATGCGGCAGCCGAGGTACGTTCGTCAACCGAGAGGATCGTAGGCCTGTTTCGGCTTCTTGCGCGGAGCGGTACCGGCGTCGGCGGGCGACTTCTCGCGGCTCTTGTATTTCGGCTTGCCCTTGTCCTTGGGGTTCACCTTGGGCTTTTCCGTGGACTTCCGGTTGAACAGGACGGGCTCGCGGGCAGTTGCCGGAGCATCGTGCTGCACCGGCGGGGTGATCTCGCG
>JBKJMF010000301.1:0-7510 GCA_046596525.1 Devosia sp.
TCGAGACAGGCATGCCGGGAAAGGGGGCATGCCGTCCGGACGCTGGCGATTTCGACCTAAGACAACGCTTTGAGTCAGTAGCAAGATTCTGCAGTCCGTGATCACACGACAGTCCTCACGAGTTCGTGATCGCAATTTCGGCAATTACGTACGATTTGGTCGGCAGTTATTGCCTACTAATGAGAGTCACAGTGAGTCTAGATCGTTGCAGCAGCGCCACACAGAGTGGAGATTTGAGGGTCGCATTGTGGCACGACTCTGGACTCGTGGCAAAACATGGGCATTTACTGAAGAACTTGCTTTGGGGAGTCCAAGATGAAACTCGTAATTACTGCAGTCGCTGCTGCCGTGATGATGACCGGCACGTCCTTCGCGGCGGATCTCATTGTTGAAGAGCTGGCGGTTTACGCGCCGGCTGCGTATGACTGGAATGGCTTCTACGTCGGCGTGAACGCCGGCTACGGCGGCGGTCTGTTCACACATCCGTTCGCCCTCAACGACCCCCCGGACAGCCTCCCCGGCACGATCGACGTGACAGCCGGGGGCTTCGTCTACGGCGTGCAGGCCGGCTTCAACGCTCAGATGGACGGCATCCTGTTCGGTATCGAAGCCGATATTCAGGGCTCGACTATCGATGGGCGGGTGTCCTTGAGCATCGATGACGTGGACGACGTCATCCCAGGGATCGACACGATCGGCGCAGACGCGGGCACCAGCCTCGATTGGTTCGCGACGCTGCGACCGAGGATTGGTTTTGTGAACGACAGGTTCGTCGTCTACGCGACGGGCGGTCTCGCCTACGGGCAGACCACGTCATCGATCAATGTCAGTATCAACGACGTCCCGCTGTTCGACCCGACCGTTACCAACGATCGCTTCGGGTGGACCATCGGCGCCGGCATCGAGTACGCGCTGACGGACAGCATCACCCTCAAGACCGAATATCTCTACACCGACCTGGGATCCGAGGAGATCATCAACGAGGATCTCGGTGGCGGCACCAGCTTCACCATGGACAGCGCCGTGGCGTTCCACGTCGTTCGCGCCGGCCTGAACTTCCAGTTCTAGCCCTCCAGCTGACTGCACGACAAAGAGCCCGGTTCACGCCGGGCTTTTTTTGTGGGCCAAAGGCCGTGCAAGCGCTGGAGCCATGATCTGGGAGATGGGAATTGTGCCCGAGCGCGAACCAGTGCACGCGGATTTCAATCCTCATCGTCTCACTGGTTCTATCGATGTTTTGTGCGCGGCGCGTCGTGAAGCGTGACCAAGCAGTAAACTGCAGCTTCAGCTCAGAGTATCGGGCGCTGCCAATACGCCAGCTTTCCACTCCTTTGTGACGTAGACCGCCGGCTGCCGGCGGCACGGTCCAAGCTCGGCAGCCAGGGTGCGCCGCTGTCCAACTCAACCTGGTCGAAGCGGATAGTCGCTCGTCGCGCGCAGATAGTGTGGATCGTTGTCCTCTGTCCCGCGTTCCGGTCACCCCGTCATCGAATTAAACCGGAGCAGGGCTTTATGAGCGACAAGGTATCGGTGCTGGTCGTCGAGGACGAACACCTAGTCCGATTTGCGCTGGCTGCTGAACTCGAGGACGCGGGTTTTGAGGTGCTTGAGGCCTCCAATGCCGACGAGGCCCTTGGAATACTCACCGCCACTTCCCGCATCGGGCTGATTTTCACAGACATCGACATACCCGGTACAATGGACGGCCTCAGGCTGGCGGCGGCAGTCCGTGACCGCTGGCCCCCAGTCAAGATAATCGTCACGTCCGGGCACCGTCTTGTGGATATAGCGGGCATGCCGGATGGCAGCGTGTTCTTCAGCAAGCCATATGCGTACGGGGATCTGTTGCAATCGATGCGTACGTTGCTGGCGGCGTAGCGGTCATGAGAACCACCCCCCACTTGAATAGGAGAATGTCATGATGCTTCCCAAAGGCGCCACGGTCGCCGTCGCAGACGGTGAGAAACTGAACCTGTTCCGCAATTCGGGCGACGAGGCCGGCCTGAAACTGGCGCCGGTTCCCCACTCGGCGGTAGACGGCAGCAGCCAGGGAAGCGGCTCGCGCCAAAGCAGCTCCGGCAATCCCGACCCAAGCCAGTCCAGTGAAGATGGATTCTCTGCCGGGATCGTCGAAATGCTGAACAAGGGCATTCTCGATGGCAAGATCGAGGGGCTCGTCGTCGTCGCCGCCCCCAGGGCGCTGGGCGAGATGCGCAAGCACTACCACAAGGCCCTTGCCGCCCGGTTGATCGGCGAGATTGCCAAGGACCTGACGGGTCACCCGATCGAGGACGTTGAAACCGCTATTAAAGCTGCCTAGCGCCATATCCTAGGGAACCGCGGGCTCGATATTCGCATTTGGCGGTTTGGTGGATCATATGTGTCACGCTATGGTCTTCGTCCTTCGAAACGACTTTGGGTCAGCAGTGGCGCTAAGCGATCAAGACCATCCCCTTTGGGAGCTAGACAATCTGCGCCGCGCCCTCCAGGCCGCAGGAGTTTCATTGTGGTCCTGGAATGTCGATTCCGATGAATTCACCATGGACGAGCAGGGCTTCATCCACTGGGGGCTGCCGCAACGCGCCACCGTGACCTTCGAGGATCTTTCCGCTCACATCCACCCTGCTGACAGGGACCGGGTGCGTGCCGCATTTACCGCGACCCGGGCGATCGTTGGCTCTTATGAGATCGACTTTCGGGTGATGGTGGGAGACGTCATCCGGTGGATTTCAGCGCGGGGCTTGGGCAATGACTCCGGCCTGCACATGCGGCTCATGTTCGGCGTCTTCCTCGACGTTACCGGCCGCAAGCAGGCGGAAGAGGGTCATGAACTGCTCGCGGGCGAAATGAGCCATAGGGTAAAAAACCTGCTGGCCATCGCCTCCGGTCTGACCCGAATTTCCGCTCGTTCTACGACCACTGCCGTCGAGATGGCAGAAGTGCTGACCGACCGGCTCGCGGCGCTGGGCAGAGCTCACGATCTCGTGCGGCCCCTGCCAGGCCATCAAGGCACCGCTGCGTTGTTGGGCGACCTGCTGTCCATCCTCTTGGCGCCCTATGAAGATATGGGAGCTTTTAGCAGTCGCATCAGAGTTGCCGTGCCGCGGATGGGCATTGGGGAAAGCCCCGCCACGAGTTTGGCGCTCATCATCCATGAGCTTGCGACCAACTCGCTGAAGTACGGTGCACTATCCGTCGAAACGGGCACGCTCGATGTCTCCGGCGCAACCGATGGAGACGAGGTGACCGTCGTCTGGACCGAGCGTGGCGGTCCGGATGTAGAGCCTCCGAACGGCTCCGATGGCTATGGGAGTGATCTGGTCCGACGCAGCATATCGGGCCAACTGGGCGGCGCGATCAGCTATGACTGGTCAGCCGAGGGCGTGATCGTCACCTTGAAAATGAAGGAAGATCGGCTGGCCGGCTAAGCTAGCTGGACACCAAGTGTTGCATTGGAGGCGACCCCGGCCTCGCGTACGAGACGCCCAGCTTGGGCGTCTCGTACTAGCGCGAATGATCCCCGGGCAGGTGGCCGACCTGTCCCTGTGAATCACCCTAGCGGTAACGCACCTGGTTCCAGCGATGCCCAAGCAGGGAGAGGATAATGATCAGCCCGTAGAAGAACTGGACGTAGAAGCCAGAGAGGCCCGCGCCCACGACGCCCGATTGAATAAACGACACCGTGAAGCTGCCGATGGCGCTTCCGACGATCGTCCCAATGCCGCCCCATGGCGCGGTGCCACCGACGAAGACCGAGGCCAGAGCAGGGAGCAGATAGCCGTCGCCGGAAGTCGGCCACCAGGTGTAGTTGATCATCACCGCGGCGACCCCCGCCAGGGCAGCGCCGAGGCCAACGAATGCAAACGCCTTCAATCGCACCAGCTTGACGTTGATGCCCATCTGCTGCGCCGCATCAGGGTTGTCGCCAACCATGTGCACGTGCACGCCGAAGCGGTGCCTGTTGTAGATGAACGAGCAGATCACCACGAACAGCAGGGCCCATAACACCTGCACGGGAATGCCGAAGAACTGGCCGCCGAAGATCTGGAAGGTCAGGGTCTTGGGCAGGCCCACCAGGGCGATCGACTTGCCCTCGGTGTTGATCTGGATCAGCCCCCGCAGCATGAAGTTCATGCCCAGTGTGGCGATAAGCGATGACAGGTTGGCATAGACGACGAGCCAGCCCACGCAGAGCCCCAGGAGAAGGCCGGTCAGTACGGCTGCGATAATGCCGAGAAACGGGTCGTAACCCGCCTGCACCACCAGCGCGAAAACCCAGCCAGCCATTCCGATGGTCGCCGGAAACGAGAGGTCGATTTCGCCCACGGTCACCACATAGACCAGTGGCACTACGACGAAGAGGACGACCGGGAGGCCGATGAGGACGGCGCGGTACATGTTCCACTGCGAAAACACTTCCGGGTTGCCCACGAAGAAGCAGGCAAGCATGACCGCAAGCACGACGAACGAACCGATGGCCGGACGATGATCAAGCAGGAAGCGACGAAGCCTGGACCGGTCGGCGTGCCTGCCCTCGGCAACGCGACGAACCGAGTCCGCGTCGAGGGCTTTGGCCACCGGCTGACCGTCGCGATTGGCTGTGTCAGTCATACCGTTCCTCCTGTGGACGCAACGCCGGTGCCGCCGGGATGGGCCAGCTCCTCCATGAAGCGGATAAGGGCATCAGCCGAGCCGAGCTCGGCCTTGGTGGCCTGCAGCGCGACGCGTCCACGATCAAGGACGACGAAGCGGTCGGAAATGTCGAACACGTGGTGGATGTTGTGGCCGATGAACAGGATCGAGCGGCCCGCCGCCCGCGCCTGCCGGACGAAATGGAAAACCTTGGCCGTCTCGGTGAGCGACAGCGCCGTCGTCGGCTCGTCCAGAATGATCAGGTCGCTTTGATTGTACATCGCCCGGGCGATGGCCACGCCCTGGCGTTCGCCGCCGGACAATTGGCCGACAATGGAACTCGGGCCGAAGACCTTTGAGGTGAAGCCGATCTCGCGCATGAGGCGCTCGGCCTCCTCGCGCTGCTTGCGGACTTTGAGAAAGCCAAGCGGGCCGACCAGTTCGCGGCCCATGAAGATGTTCCAGATGATGGTCTGCTGCACGGCCAGCGCCCGGTCCTGGAACACCGTCTCGATGCCAGCTTCTCGCGAGCGCGCTGCGTTCCAGTTCGAGACCGGCTTGCCACGTACGAGGATCTCGCCGCTCGTCGGTCGGACCGCTCCGGCAAGAATCTTGATGAGGGTGGACTTGCCGGCGCCATTGTCGCCGACGAGGCCGACGACCTCGGCTTGGTCCACGTGAAGGTCAACTCCGCCAAGGGCGTAGACCTGCCCATAGGACTTCTTGATGTCCTTGAGCTCGATGATGCGATTTTGCACGATGCCCTCGCTGCAAATGATAGGCCGGGGCCCGGCCGGAAGCCGGACCCCTGCCGCCGGGAGCTCTTAGCGAAGACCTTCCTTGGCCAGGTCTGCAACAGCGCCGTAATTGTCGGGCGTGACGAAGCCGGCGCCCGTATCGACATTGATCGCGCCGAGGCCGTAGACGACCTGCTGGCAGAGCGACAGGATCGGCATGTAGCCCTGCAGGAACGGCTGCTGGTCCGAGGTCAACTGCACCCAGCCGTCCTTGAACGCCTCGACGATCTGCGGGCTGGTGTCGAAGCCAATGTTGATGATGTCGCCAGCATTCTTGCCTGCCGCCTGCATATACGTGGCGGCATTGCCGAGGGGCTGACCGCCGGGATAGGCGATGATCTTCACCTCGGGATTGGCGGTGACGGCCGCAGTGATGACCGGGATGCCGACGTTGGGATCCGTGCCCAGCCCTTCCGGGCTCTGGAGCTTGACGACCTTCAGCCCGGCCGCCTCGAACGCTTCCAGTGTACCCAGTTCACGCTCGGCGCGCTCGAGCTGCGACCAGTCGCTCATGACGATGGCAACATCGCCGGCCTTGAGACCGAAAAGGCGGATGGCTTCTTCGCCCAAAGCCTTGCCCTGCGGCTTCTGCTGCGCCCCGACATAGCCGCCGCCGAACTTTGCAGTGACCTCGTCGACAGGCACGTTCTGGTACATCATCTTGATACCGGCGGCAGAGGCTTCCTCGGCCAGCGGGCTGATGGCGGCGTTGCCGGGGTGACCCATTATCGCGATACCGTCGGGGGCAGCGCCAATGGCCTCACGGAGCTGCTGGATCATCTTTTCCGAGCTCCAGCCCGAGAACACGTAGTCGACCTGGGCGCCCGTATCCTTGGCCGCCTGGACGGCGCCATTGTAGACGATCGACGCAAAGGCATCGCCTTCGGCGCCGCCAGCAAAGAAGCGGATCTTGACGTCGCTGCACCAGTTGTCGCGCAGCGTCTCGGCCATCGCGACACCACTCACGGCGGTGATTGCGACAGTTGCCATGGCGGCAACACTTAGAGTCTTCAGAAGAATCCTAGTCATGGTCACGTCCTCCCTTTCGTGCTTTGCACGGTTTGCGTGCCGGTTCCCCCTATGAGCCGGCACCACTCATCAGCTGGCGCGTCGAAGCGAGGGGTCTCCGCCCTCGTAGTTCGCCGCCAGATTCACGAAGTCTCCACCTCGAGCTTGCTTGAGATAATTGAGCGCCCTGACCTGCCCGGTCATTTCGAGCTCGCCCCGATAGACCGGGTCATGCCAGCCCTCAATGTCGATCGAGCCGGTCCAGCCGGCGAGGCGCAGCTCGGAGATGATGTCGACCCAGTTGCTGTCACCGAACCCCGGCGTCCGCATGAACACGAACTTCTCCTTGCCGAAGATGCCGTGCTCCTTGATCACGTCCCAGCGGACCGTCGCGTCCTTGCCGTGGACATGGAAAATCTTCTGCGCCCATTTGCGGACCTGCGGCAGCGGGTCGATCAGGTAGACCAGCTGGTGACACGGCTCCCATTCGAGGCCGACATTGTCGTCCGGCGTTTCGTTGAACATCAGCTCCCAGGCGTCGGGATTGTGGGCAATGTTCCAGTCGCCGGTCTGCCAGTTGCCGTCCATGGCGCAGTTCTCGAAGGCGATCTTCACGCCCTTGTCGGCGGCGCGCTTGGCGAGCTCGGACCACACCTGTTTGTAGCGCGGCAGGCTGTCGGTCAGCGGCTTGCCGCGGACCCGGCCGGTGAAGCCGGCGACGCAAGTGGCGCCAAAGTGGTGGGCGTTGTCGATGCAGTCCTTCCAGCCCTCGAGGGTCTGGCGATCCATCTCCTGATCCTCAAGCGGATTGCCGAACATGCCGAGGGTCGAGATGGTGATGTCGCGATTGCCGATGGCATCGAGGCTGCGCTTGCCGAGTTCGGCGAGGTCCTGCCCGTTGGTGGTCTGCCAGAAGAACGGCTCAAAACTCTCGAAGCCCAGGTCCCGCAGCTCAACGAGGCGTTCGGCGCTCGTGCTGCCGGTGGCGTTGACCATCGTGCCGATGCGTACGGATTGGGTGGGGGCGCTCATTGGTAGTCCTCGGGTGCAATAGGCTGACGGGTGCGGGTGCG
>JBKJMF010000480.1:0-11511 GCA_046596525.1 Devosia sp.
GGGCGTCGGATCAGTGAAACAGGACGGCTGAGGAGACGGAATTTGGGGAAAGACCGTCGCAAGCCCTGAGCCAATCGGTGCGAGATTGAAACAAGGAGAGAGACGTCAATGAACAAGCTAAAGGCCGTTGCAGCGGCACTACTCCTGCAGGCCGCCTTCATCGGCGGGGCGATGGCAGAGGCCACCAACAACAACCCGCTCTCGGACGTACGCGTCCGCCAGGCGCTGTCCTACGCCATCGACATGCAGACCATCATCGACACCATCTTCGACGGCAACGCCGTCAAGGCGGTGGGCATGCTGCCCAACGGCCCGTTCAAGAACCCCGAGCTCAACGGGTACGCCTACGACCCGGACAAGGCCCGCGCCCTGCTCGCCGAAGCCGGCTGGGATACCAACCGCACGCTCGAGATGGTCTACTATTACGACGACCAGATCACCGCCAACCTGATGCAGGCGCTGCAGGCCTACTTCTCCGATGTCGGCGTGCAGATGAATGCTCGTCTCCTCACCGGTGACGTCGCCAAGACCCTCGGCGCCATCCCGGCCAACCCGACCGACAAGTCGGCCGTGTCCTGGGACCTCGGATATGGCGCCCGTGCCGCCATCGTCATGCAGGAATACTACAACGACTACGCCACCGGCAAAGCCAGCTCCGACCAGTTCCCGGGCTCGCCCGAGATGGACGCGGCGATCGCCGCCACCAACGCCAGCACCGATCCGGAGAAGCAAAAGGAAGCCTTCTTCGCCATCGAAAAACTGATGAACGACAACGTCTATACGATCCCGCTCTACTACCAGCAGTTGTTCACGGTCGAGAGCACCCGGATGAACCGCAACGGCGGCGCCTACGGCAACGAGCAGTTCAACTACAACTGGGACGTGCAGAGCTGGACCGTCGAACCCGACGCCAGCGGCAAGCACGTGTTCTACACCAACGGCGCGCCGGTCGACTACTTCGAGCATCCCTGGGCCAATCTCGGCCTCTGGGTCGGCAACCGCTTCGTCTACGATCGCCTGCTGTTCGCCAACGGGACCATGACCGGCATCGCCGGCGGCGACCTCGCCGAAAGCTACACCATCAGCGATGACGGCAAGACCGTGACGCTGACCATGCGCGACAACATCAAGTGGCACGATGGCGAGCCGATCACCGTCGACGATGTCACCTGGAGCTTCGAAGCCGCGCTGTTCGTGCCGAACCTCCATGGCGTGGTGGGCAAGACCCTCAACGCGCTCGAAGGCGCCGCCGATTTCGTGGCCAAGAAAGCCGAGCACATCTCGGGCATCAGCGTCGATGGCCAGACCATCACGCTGAAGTTCGCGACGCTCGACCCGAACGTGCTGATCTCGCTCAGCCAGTTCGCGCCGCTGCCCAAGAAGTACTTCGAAGGCACCGACCCCACCGTGCTGCAGCAGAACGTGTTCTGGCAGAAGCCCGTCGGTTCCGGCCCGTTCAAGGTCGATACCGTGGCCTTCGGTGACTATGCCTCGCTGCTGCCGTTCGACGACTACTTCCTGGGCAAGCCCAAGATCGACCAGGTCGTCGCCTTCGCCAGCGCCGACGGCGACGTCAACATGGTCAAGAACGCTGCGGCCAACCGCATCGACTTCGCCGTGACCAAGGTGACCAGCGACGTCAAGGCATTGAAGGACATGCCGACGATGAAGCTGACCCCGATGGATATCCCCTACACCCGCATGATGTGGATCAACACCTACGACAAGTAAGGTCTGATCAACGCCTCTGGATGCCGCGGCCACGCCGCGGCATCCTCCTCTGCCACTCTTGCCGTGTAAGGAAACAGCCGCGTGCTAGCCTACGTCCTAAGGCGCGTTCTGATCATGATCCCGATGGCCATCGCCATAAGCTTCCTGATCTATGTCGGTCTCGACGCGACCCCCGGCGACGCCGTCTCCTTCATGCTGAGCCCTGAGCAGATGTCGGGCGCCAATCCCGAACGCCTCGCCGAACTGCGCCAGGCCCTCGGGCTCGATCAGCCGCTTCTCGTTCGCTATTTCATCTGGCTATGGGGCCTGCTGCAGGGCAATTTCGGCTACACCCTCACCGGCGGCGTGCCGATCGCCGACCTGCTGGCGCGGCGCCTGCCCGCCACCCTCGAACTCGCCGCCGTGGCGCTGGTCCTTTCGACCGTCTTCGGCTCCATCCTCGGCATCGTCAGCGCGCTGAAGCGCGGCTCCGCCACTGACAACACCCTAACCATCGTCGGCATGGTCGGCGTCTCGATCCCCGAATTCCTCTTCGGCCTCGTCGCCATCCTGGTGTTCGCACTGAACCTCGGCTGGCTGCCGGTCGGCGGCCGCTCCATGCCGCAGTACATCACCTTCTGGGATCGTCTCCCGCATCTGGTGATGCCATCGCTGGTGCTGTCGATCATGATGACCGCTGGCGTGATGCGTTACGCGCGCGCCGCCATGCTCGATGCGCTCAACAAGGATTTCATCAAGACCGCCCGCTCCAAGGGCCTGCCGGAATGGCGGGTCAACCTGCTGCACGGCTTTCGCGTCGCGCTCACGCCGGTGGTGGTGCTGATCGGCTTCCGCCTGCCAGCCCTGATCGGCGGCTCGGTGATCGTCGAACAGGTGTTCCAGTGGCCCGGCGTCGGCAGCCTGTTCGTCCTCTCGGTGCGCAACCAGGACTATCCGGTGGTGATGGCCGTGGCGCTGATCTCGGTGGTCACCGTGCTGGTGGTGAGCGTCGTCATCGACGTGCTCACCGCCATCATCGATCCTCGCGTCCGGCTGGGAGCCTGAGCCATGGCCCTCGCCGAAATCCCGCGCCGCCGCAGCCGTTTCGACCGCCGCTTCGACCGCATCCGCGCGCTCGAGGAGGCTGGCCGGCTGAAGCACCCGACCGGCAGCCGCCTCGTCCGCAAATTCATGAGCAACCGGCTTGCTCTCGTCGGGCTGGTGGTCTTCTCGATCATCATTCTCGCCTCGGTCTTCGCGCCGCTGCTGACCCCGTGGGACCCGACCAAGATCAACCTCCGCGCGATGCTGCAGCCACCCTCCTGGGAGCATTGGCTCGGCACCGACAAGACCGGCCGCGACGTCTTCGCCCGCCTCCTCTACGGCGGCCGCATCTCCATTCTGGTCGGCCTCGGCAGCGCCGTCGCCTCGGCCATCATCGGGGTGATCGTCGGCTGCTATGCCGGCTATGTCGGCGGCTGGTTCGACAGCATCTGCATGCGCATCTCCGAGATTATCATGGCTTTCCCGGAGCTGATCCTGGTGCTGATGCTGGTCTCGATCCTCGGCCAGTCGCTCAGTAACATCATGATCATCTTCATCCTCGGCGGCTGGTGCGGCATCTATCGCCTCGCCCGCGCCAGCATGCTGTCTTTGCGCGAGGAAGAGTACGTGCAGGCGCTGCGCAGCTTCGGCCTCAGCGTGCCGCTGATCTGCTTCAAGCACATCCTGCCCAACGCGCTCGGCCCGATCATGGTCAACATCACGCTATCGACCGCGGCCTTCATCCTCGCGGAGGCCGGCCTCAGCTTCCTCGGCCTCGGCGTGCCGATGTCGATCGCCACCTGGGGCAACATCCTCAACGTCGCCCAGGACCTCGGCGTCCTCCAGGACAACTGGTGGATCTGGCTGCCGGTCGGCACCACGATTTCGCTGTTCGTGCTCAGCGTGAACTTCATCGGCGACGGCCTGCGCGACGCCACTGACCCGACGCAGCAGGGATAGCCTGATGACGACCACCGAACTCACCGCCATCCCCGTGATATCGACCGGCGACGTGGCCCTCAGCGTCCGCGACCTGAAGACGTTTTTCTACACCAACAAGCGCTGCAACAAGGCGGTCAACGGCGTCTCGTTCGAGATCCGCAAAGGCAAGACGCTCTGCATCGTCGGCGAAAGCGGCTGCGGCAAGTCTGTCACCGCCGCGGCGATCATGCAGCTGTTGCCCACGCTGTCGCGCATCGAACAGGGCGAGATCGTCTACCACAGCGAGCGCGGCGACATCCGGCTCGATACGCTCGAGCGCAACGGCAAGACCATGCGCGCCATCCGCGGCGCCGAGATTTCGATGATCTTCCAGGATCCGATGACCGCGCTGAACCCGGTCTTCACCATCGGCTTCCAGATCATCGAGAACCTGCGCTACCACACCGCCATGCGTGGCAAGCAGCTGAAGGACAAGGCCACCGACCTGCTGCGCGCCATGGGCATCCCGGCGCCCGAACGCCGCGTCGACCAGTTCCCGCACCAGTATTCGGGCGGCATGCGCCAGCGCGCCATGATCGCCATGGCCATGGCCTGCAACCCCAAGATCCTGATCGCGGACGAACCCACCACGGCGCTCGACGTCACCATCCAGGCGCAGATCTTCGACCTGATGGCGACGCTGAAGCGCGAGCACGGCACCGCCATCATGCTGATCACCCACGACATGGGCGTCGTCGCCGAACTCGCCGACGATGTGGCCGTCATGTATATGGGCAACATCGTCGAAGCCGGTACCGTCGACGAGGTGCTGCGCCACCCGAGCCACCCCTATACCCGCGCCCTGCTCGATTCCGTGCCGGTGCTCGGCCGCGGCAAGAACCAGGACATCCGCGCCATCCCGGGCTCAACCCCCGATCCGTTCGACCGCCCCAAGGGCTGCCAGTTCGCCGATCGCTGCGCCTATCGCCTCGACGCCTGCGACGTGATGCCGGCCGAGATCCACATTACCCCGACGCACCGCGTGATGTGCTGGCGCCACGAGGAGTTCGCCAATGGCGTCCGCAACTGAAGCGCTTTCAGGAAAAGTTGCAGACTTTTCCGGTTCGAACAGCGCGACAAACCAAGAATCCAACGACGTCATCCTCAGCCTGAGGGGCGTCAAGGCGCACTTCCCGGTGAAATCAGGCGTGTTCCGCCGCACCGTCGCCAAGGTGAAAGCGGTCGACGGCGTCGATCTCGATATCTATCGCGGCGAAGTGCTCGGCCTCGTCGGCGAAAGCGGCTGCGGCAAGACCACGCTCGGCAAGACTATCCTGCAGCTGGTCCGCGCCACCGAGGGCGAGGTCGTCTACAACGGCCCCCAAGACGCGGCCGACCTCACCAAGCTCAGCGAGAAGGAACTCCATCCCTATCGGAAGCGCCTGCAGATCGTCTTCCAGGACCCCCACTCCTCGCTCAATCCCGCCTTCACCATCTTCGGCTCGCTCGAGGATCCGCTGACCAAGTACGGGGTGAAAACCCGCGAGGAGCGCCGCAAGATCATCGGCGACTTGCTCGAAGCGGTGAACATGCGGCGCGAGTACATGGACCGCTACCCGCATGAGTTCTCAGGCGGCCAGCGCCAGCGTATCGGCATCGCCCGCGCCCTCAGCGTCAATCCCGAACTGATCGTCTGCGACGAGGCGGTGAGCGCCCTCGACGTCTCGATCCGCGCCCAAGTGCTCGAGTTGCTGATGCGGCTGAAGCGCGAGCGCAACCTCACCTACGTCTTCATCACCCACGATCTCAGCGTCACCGAATACATCTGCGACCGCATCGCGGTGATGTACCTGGGCCGCATCGTCGAACTCTGCCGCTCCGAGGACCTCTATGCCCGCCGGCTGCACCCCTATACCCAGGCCCTGCTCTCGGCCATTCCGGTCGCCGATCTCGATCGCCGCAGCAAACGCCAGGTGCTGGAGGGCGACGTGCCGAGCCCGGTCAATCCGCCCTCCGGCTGCCCGTTCCATCCGCGCTGCCGCTTCCGCCAGGATGTCTGCAAGACCACCGTGCCGCCGCTAAAGCGCTACGCCATCGACGGCCGTGCCGACCACTACGCCGCCTGCCATCTCATCGACGCCCCCGAAGCCGCGGCCTGACCGCGGCGCCAGCCCCCAACGGAGCCTTCCATGCCCGCCTTCGACATCAAGTCCATCACCGGCGTCATTCCGGCGATGGTGACCCCGTTCGACGAGAACGAGAAGCTCGACGAGAAGCGCCTGCGCGCCGTCGTCAACTTCCTCATCGAGCGCAAAGCGGAGGGGCTCTACATCACCGGCTCGACCGGCGAGTCCTTTCTGATGTCCCCGGAGGAACGCAAGCGCGTCGTCGAGGTGACGATGGAAGAGAACCGCGGCCGCCTGCCGGTGATCGCCCATATCGGCGCCATCAGCACCTTCCACTCGATTGATCTGGCCAAGCACGCCGAGCAGGCCGGCGTCGACGCAATCTCCTCGGTGCCGCCGATCTACTGGGGCTTTTCCGCCGACCAGATCCACGGCCACTACGCCGACATCACGAGTTCCACGAAGCTCCCGATGATCGCCTACAACGTGCCGACGGCGGCGCTGGGCTTCGACGTGATCAAGCGGCTCGCCACCATCGATGGCGTGGTCGGCGTCAAGTACACCGCCTCGACCCACCACGACATCATCCGCATCAAGCAGGAGATCGGCGAGGACTTCATCGTCTATTCCGGCGCCGACGAGATGGCGATGTCCGGCCTCGCCTTCGGCGCCGACGGCATCATCGGCTCGTTCTACAACTCGATGCCCGAGATCTGGATCGCGCTCCGCGACGCCGTCGCCGCCGGCAACCTCGCCGAAGCCAAGCGCCTGCAGGAGATCGGCAATGCCGTGATCTTCTTCTCCTTGGGCCGCGGCGGCGTGCCGATGATCAAGCGCGCCATGGCGTGGATGGGCTGCGATGCGGGTTACGTCCGCAAGCCCCTCGGCAGCTTCATCGACAAGGCAGCCGAGGACAAGCTGAAGGCCGAGTTCCGCCAGCTCCGCGATGAGCGGAAGCTCAGCGGCGTCGCCTTCCTCGACGCGCTCTGAGGCTGCGGAGATGGGGGGCTCTCTTCGCACTGTCCTGACGCTGAACAGTGACCGCTCGGTCCGCAGCGGCAGCACCACCGACCTGGTGGACGCCATTCGACGCGGCGCCGATCTTCGCATCGGCACGGCGTTCCGCCACAACGAGCACATCGACACCAAATCGAGCAGCAACGAGCTGATCGAGGAGGTCGCCGAGTTCCGCCAGACCTGGCTGCTCGACGACCGCTGGGCGGCGGGGATCATGACCCTGCGCATGCCGGTCGAGCTCCCTGAAGGCTTCGGCCCGCGCCCCTCGATGTCGTTTTTCCTCTACAACCAGGACGGCACCCAAGCGATCGCCCGCCCCTATCTCGACGGCCAGCCCCCGACCGGCACGCGCGGCCCATCGCCGCTCGACGACAATTCAGACATGCCGCGCTACCACCAGTTCGACAGCTTCGACGCCGGCACCAACGCCCCCTCGAGCAATTTCGTCTACGATTTCGACAGCTACCGCTTCATGGTCAACGACCGCTGGCGCGAGGTGCTGTCGCACGATCACACCGGCCGCCCCATCTCGGGCTCGGTGGAGGCGCTCAACGACGCCTTCCTCCGCGGCTCACCCGTGAAGGTCGCGATCAGCAAGTTTGGCGTCGGCCTCGTCCCGCCGGGAGAGACCGCGCCCGAGCACGAGGCCTTCATCCACGCCGGCTCCTGCTACTACTACACTGACCAGAAGCTCTTCATCACCGGCACCCACCCCGCCGTCCGGATCAAGCCGGCGATCCCGCTGCGCTACGAGAGCGGCGGCTGGGATTTCTGCTGGCTGGTGGCGCGCACCGACGGCCAGGTCGAACGCTGGCGCTGCGACCCGCACACCCTCGCCTTCGACCGCAGCACCCATCGCTACGACATGCGCTGGTTCGTTTCAGGAGAATGAGACAATGGCCCGTCTCGACCGGTTGCTGACCGTCGATGACTTCAAGCGCGTCGCCGAACGGCGCGTCCCAAAAATGTTCTTCCAGTACGCCGACTCGGGCGCCTACACCGAGAACACCTACCGCGAGAACAGCAGCGACTTCGCCAAAATCCGCGTCGAGCAACGCGTCGGCCGTGACGTCGCAACCCGCAGCCTCTCGACCACCATGCTCGGCCAGCCGGTCTCGCTGCCGCTGGCCCTCGCCCCCACCGGCGCCGCCGGCATGCAGTCCGCCGACGGCGAGATCAAAGCCGCCCGCGCCGCCGAAAAAGCCGGTATCCCGTTCACGCTCTCGACCGTCTCCATCTGCTCGATCGAGGACGTAGCGGCCGCCACCGCAAAACCGTTCTGGTTCCAGTTCTACGTCCGCAAGGACCGCGCCTTCAACGAGCGCCTGATCGACCGCGCCCGCGCCGCCAGGTGCCCGGCCATCGTCGTCACCCTCGATTGCCAGCTCTACGGCCAGCGCCACAAGGACGTCCGCAACGGCCTCACCGTACCGCTGAAGTTCACCCCGAAATTCATCACCGAAATGGTCCTGAAACCGGCTTGGGCGCTCTCGATGCTGCGCACCAAGCACCGCACGTTCGGCAACTTCGCCGGCCACGTCCCCGGTGCCAACACGGTCGTCGAACTCGCGCAATGGATGTCCGGCCAGGACGACCTGACGCTCAACTGGAAAGATCTCGGCTGGATCAAGCAGCGCTTCGGCGGGCCGCTGGTGGTCAAGGGCATCCTCCACCCCGACGACGCCCGCGAAGCCGTCGCGCACGGTGCCGACGCCATCATCGTCTCCAACCACGGCGGCCGCCAGCTCGACGGCGCTCCATCGACCATCCGAGTGCTGCCGCGCATTGTCGATGCCGTCGGCGGCAAGTGCGAAATCTACCTCGATAGCGGCGTCCGCTCCGGCAACGACATGCTCAAAGCCGTCGCCCTCGGCGCCCGCGCCGTCTTCATCGGCCGCCCCATGCTCTACGGCCTCGGCGTAGCCCGCGAAGCCGTCGCGCACGGTGCCGACGCCATCATCGTCTCCAACCACGGCGGCCGCCAGGTCGCCGGCGCCCCTTCGACCATCCGCGTCCTGCCGCGCATCGTCGATGCCGTCGGCGGCAAATGCGAAGTCTACCTCGATTGCGGCGTGCGCTCCGGCCACGACATGCTCAAAGCGGTTGCGCTGGGCGCCCGCGCCGTATTCATCGGCCGCCCCATGCTCTACGGCCGCGGGGTCGCCGGCGAGGCCGGCGTCACCCGCATCATCGACATCATCCGCGCCGAAGCCGACAGCGCGCTCGGCCTGATGGGCGAGACGGATGTGACGCAGCTCGGCGCCCATAACATCGAGTCGAATGATCTGATCCGGTAGCCGGTCCGTGACACCGGTGGTGCAGTCGTGATCCTCCCCCGCGTGGGCGGGGGAGGGGGACCGGCGAAGCCGGTGGAGGGGGCGACCACACGCGCCGTCCCTCGCAGGGTGCACCGGGTCATCCCCGCGAAAGCGGGGACCTCCGTTTTGCGATCGCGCCACAGGCAAGAAAACCGAGGTTCCCGCTTTCGCGGGAATGACTCCGTGAGTTGTTGCGCGGCTAGAGCTTGGTCACCCCGACCGAATCCACCAACGCCCGCGCCGTCCCATAGAACAGCGCCTCGCGCTGCGCGGTGCTCAGCCCGATCTGCCGCGCCCCACGCTTCATCGCTCGCAACTGCTCGTAGCGGACATAGGTCATCCGCCCATCGCAGTGGCTCAACCCCATCGAATGGTTGCTCGGCGACAGGTACGCCCAAGCCCGCCCATAAGTGATGTACTTGCCGCGCATCGGCCCGATCATGTCGTCCGAGCCATACATCACCCGATCCACCCCGACGCCGGTATAGAGCGCGTCCAGCGCATCCGAATCGCAAACCGTCGAGGTGTCGTACCAGACGTTCGGCAAGCCCCTGAGCCGTGATGCCGCCTTCTCGATCCCCCAGGCCGAGTAGCTGCGCGCGCAATGCGCCAGCACCCATTTCGCGCCGGGATATCTCTCGCTCAGCCGCACCATGTCCTCGATGTTCTCGGGGTCGGCGATGGCGTCGCGCTTGCCCAGGTGCATCATGATGACAAGCCCCAGCCGGTCGGCGACCGCGATCTGGTGCTCGGGCAGCATGTCGGTGATGCGGCACTGCACCGGATCGTCGGCATAGAACCGGTAGGGCTTGAGCCCGATCAGCCCGGTACGCCGGATTTCCACCTCGACCTCCGACGCGCTTATGTCAGGATGCACCAGCATCAGCCCCCGCGACGTCCCGCCGCCCTTCGCGACCTCCGCCGCGACATAGGTGTTGGAACCCTCGAAGTCACAGGGGTTGGGAAACGGAAACGGGAACGACAACCGCTCCATCTCCCGGCCCGGAAACAGCGTCGCATCGACCTCGTCCGCCAGTTCCCACGTCACCTCGGGAAAGTACGCCCCGATGCTGCTGGCGAACGGCCCGGTCAGCCGGTTCGGATCGAGGTCGAAGGCCCAGCGATAGATATGGGTGTGGACGTCGAACACCTTGTCGGGGACGAAATCTGCCAGCTCGTCCTCCCAGATCCGCGTATCGAGGTCGGTGCGATCGAGATCGCGCATGGTCTTGTCCCTGTGGAGCTAGCCCGGTCCAAGCACCATCCTCCTGATGATCACTTGACACCGCTCTAAATGTTATAATGATAAGCGAATATCATGAGCAAGTGCCCGCGCAGCGGGTGAAGGGGGAGACGGGGATGGGCAAGGGGCAGGACCTTTGGAAGACGGCCAAGACCGTCATCCCCGGTGGCAACATGCTGCTGTCGAAGCGCCCCGAAATGTTCCTCCCCGAACAATGGCCCGCCTATTTCTCCCGTACCGCCGGCTGCCGCGTCTGGGACCTCGATGGTCGCGAATATATCGACATGTCGATCATGGGCATCGGCTGCAACACCCTCGGTTATGGCCGACCGGAAGTCGATGACGCCGTCAAGCGAACCGTTGACCTCGGCAACATGGCGACGCTCAACGCCCCCGAGGAGGTCGAGCTGGCGCAGCGCCTGATCGAGCTTCACCCCTGGGCCGATATGGCCCGCTTCGCCCGCTCCGGCGGTGAGGCCAACGCCATCTCCATCCGCATCGCCCGCGCCGCCTCAGGCAAGGATGGCGTGGCGCTCTGCGGCTATCACGGCTGGCACGACTGGTATCTCGCCAGCAATCTCGGCGACGAGGGCAACCTCGCCGGCCACCTGCTCCCGGGCCTCAGCCCGAACGGCGTCCCCAAGACGCTGCGCGGCTCGGTGTTCACCTTCAACTACAACAAGCTCGACGAACTCGAGACGCTGATCCGGACCCAGGAGATCGGCGTCATCAAGATGGAAGTGTCGCGTAATTTCGACCCCGATCCGGGCTTCCTGATCAGCGTCCGAAAACTCGCCGACCAGCACAACATCATCCTGATCTTCGACGAGTGCACCTCCGGCTTCCGCCAGGCCTTCGGCGGCCTCCACAAGATCTACGGCGTCGATCCTGATATGGCCGTCTTCGGCAAGGCACTCGGCAACGGCTATGCCGTCACCGGCGTCATCGGCAAGCGCGACATCATGGAAGCCGCGCAAAACACTTTCATCTCCTCCACCTTCTGGACCGAACGCATCGGCTCGGCCGCTGCGCTCGCGACGCTCGACGTAATGGAACAGGAGCAATCCTGGCAGAAGATCACGGACATCGGCCGGACTATCACTAGCCGATGGCAGGCGCTTGGTCAGAAGTT
>JBKJMF010000511.1:0-4549 GCA_046596525.1 Devosia sp.
GCCCGCGGCTATCACCTCGACGAAACCGCCAGCTACCACGACCCCGACCTCGTCCCCCCGCACGGCTACCTCGCTGCCTATCTCTGGCTGCGCCACGAGTTCGCCGCCCACGCCTTCATCCACAACGGCAAGCACGGCAATCTCGAATGGCTCCCCGGCAAGGCCACTGCACTCGATGCGGCCTCGTACCCCGCCGCTCTCTGGGCGGAGCTGCCGCAGCTCTATCCATTCATCGTCAACGACCCCGGCGAGGGCACCCAGGCCAAGCGCCGCACCGGCGCGGTGATCATCGATCACCTGGTCCCGCCGCTCACCCGCGCCGAAACCTACGGCCCGCTCAAGGACCTCGAGGCCCTGCTCGACGAATACTACGCCGCCTCCGGCATGGACCGCCGCCGCCTAGCGGGCCTCCGCAAAAGGATCCTCGACTTCACTCGCGACGCTCGCTTGGATCGCGACATCGGCCTCGTCCCCGACGAGTTCGAAACGCTGAAGCGCATCGACACCTTCCTCTGCGATCTCAAGGAGGCCCAGATCCGTGACGGCCTCCACATCTTCGGCCAATCCCCCGCCGGTCGCCTCGAACGCGACCTAATCGTCGCCCTCGCCCGCGTCCCCCGCGGTGACACCCCCGGCGAAGCCTCCCTGATCCGCGCTCTCGCCGACGACCTCAAACTCGCCTTCGACCCCCTAACCGCCGACCTCGGACAACCCTGGTCCGGCCCGGTGCCTCAGTCGTCTCCCTCCCCCTTGTGGGGAGGGATCAAGGGTGGGGGTGTCCCTCGCACCGTCGGCGACGTCGTCGAACACCTCGAAAACCTCGCCGCCGAGCTGGTGGAGGGCAAGGCGCCCGGGCCGGATTGGCACGCCACCAGATCGGTACTCCAGACAGTTCAATCCACCATCCGCCCCCGCCTAGCCGCCTCCGGCCCCAACGAGATCGCCTCCCTACTCGCCGGCCTCGACGGCAAGTTCATCGCCCCCGGCCCCTCCGGCGCACCCTCACGCGGCCGCCTCGATGTCCTCCCCACTGGCCGCAACTTCTACTCCGTCGACATCCGCGCCGTGCCCACTCCCACCGCCTGGGAGCTCGGCAAGAAGTCCGCCGAAAATCTCCTGCTCCGCCACTTCCAGGATCACGGCCTCCCGCTCCGCTCCCTCGCCCTCTCGGTCTGGGGCACCGCCAACATGCGCACCGGCGGCGACGACATTGCCCAGGCCCTCGCCTTCATCGGCGCCAGGCCCGTGTGGGACCCATCCTCGCTCCGCATCTCCGGCTACGAGATCATCCCGCTGGCGAAACTCGGCCGCCCGCGCGTCGATGTCACCCTCCGCATCTCAGGCTTCTTCCGCGATGCTTTCCCGGCCCAGATCGCGCTCTTCGACAAGGCCGTCCGCGCCATCGGCGCGCTCGATGAGCCTGAGGACCAGAACCCCATTGCCGCCCGCATGCGCACCGACGCGCTCGCGCTGATGAGCGCCGGCGCCGACGATCGCGCCGCCGCCCTCGGCGCCGGCCACCGCATCTTCGGTTCGAAGCCCGGCGCCTATGGTGCCGGCCTGCAGGGTCTGATGGATTCCGGCAACTGGGAGACCAAAGCCAACCTCGCCGAAGCCTTCCTCAACTGGGGTCAGTACGCCTATGGCGCCAATGCCGACGGCGTGCCGGAGCGCGATCGCTTCGCCGCCCGCCTCTCCGACATCGAGGCCGTAGTCCACAACCAGGACAACCGCGAGCACGACCTGCTCGACAGCGACGACTACTACCAGTTCGAAGGCGGCCTCGCCGTCACCGCCGAAACGCTGACCGGCCGCGCGCCGACCGCCTATCATAACGACCACTCTCGCCCCGAGCGCCCGCTGGCCCGCACGCTGGAGGAGGAGATATCGAAGGTCGTCCGCTCTCGTGTGGTCAACCCCAAGTGGATCGCCGGCGTGAAGCGCCACGGCTTCAAGGGCGCCTTCGAGATCATCGCCACGGTCGACTACATGTTCGCCTTCGCCGCCACCACCGGCGCGGTGAAGACCCATCATTTCGACCTCGCCTTCGAAGCCTTCGTCGAGGACGATGCCACGCGTACTTTCATCCAGCAGAACAATCGCTTCGGCTATGACGAGCTGATCGAGAAGTTCAACGAAGCCCGCCGCCGCGGCTTCTGGACACCCAGGTCCAATTCCGCCTACGCCTTCCTCGAGGAGTCCAAATGACCGACCGCGCCCCCAAGAAGACCGACCTGATGAGCGAAGCCGAGCGCGACGCCTATCACGCCGAAAAGATGCGGAAGAAGAAGGAGGCGCGGAACAAGATCCTCGCCACCAAGACCGAGGAGCGCGGCCTGCTCATCGTCCACACCGGCAAGGGCAAAGGCAAATCCACCGCCGCTTTCGGCATGGTGTTCCGCGCCATTGGCCACGGCTTCAAGGTCGGCGTGGTGCAGTTCGTCAAGGGCGCCTGGAGCACCGGCGAGCGCGATGTGCTCGACAAGTTTCCCGACCAGGTGACCATCAAGGCGATGGGCGAGGGCTTCACCTGGGACACCCAGGACCGCCAGCGCGACCTCGCCGCCGCTCGAGGCGCCTGGGAGATGGCGAAGGAGTTGATCGCCGACTCGAGCTACAAGCTGATCCTGCTCGACGAGCTCAATATCGTGCTGCGCTACGACTACCTGCCGCTCGACGAAGTGCTCGAAGTCCTGCGCAACAAGCCCCGCGACACCCACGTCATCGTCACCGGCCGCAATGCCAAGGACGAAATCATCGAATTAGCTGACCTTGTCACCGAAATGACCGAAATCAAGCACCCGTTCCGCGCAGGGGTGAAGGCTCAGGCGGGGATCGAGTTCTAGCTCACTCCAGCCACCGCGTGTCAAACTTCGGGCTCGCATGAATGTGGATGCTCTTCATCGGCCCCAGCGTCCTGAACTTGTGCGGCGTGTCCGCCGGCACCACGAGGATCTGCCCCGGCCCGGCCTCCACTTCCTCGTCGCCCACCGTAAACACCGCGCGTCCCTCCTGCATGATGAACGTCTCGGGATAGGGATGCGTATGCAGCCGTGGTCCAACGCCTGCATCGACGCTCTCATGCAGGATCAACGTCACTTTGGCATCGCCGCCCTCCCACTCGCCCGATTGGCGCGTCGGATGCATCGCCCATTCCGCGCGTTCAACCACCCGCACCATCAGCATCTTCCCTTCAGCGTCTGCACCAGCCGCTCCACCACCGACTCCAGCGTGCCGATATCGACCGCCGAATATTCCAGCCGGAACGCCGCATATTGCATGTCGCAGAGCGCAATCATCCGCTGGTAAAGAACGCGCTTACCCTGTGTGCCTGAAAAGCTCGCCCAGTTCGGCGTCACCGCCTCATAGGTGATGCCCCAGCCATCGCCGATCGCGAACGCCTTCGCCGCTGCCACCGCGCTCTCAAAACTGTCCTCGGTGATGTTGCCGCCCCAAACCAGCAACTTCGTGGCGCCGCTACGGAAGCTGCGGCCGTCGCCGTTATCGGCTTCCTTGCCCCACTCGAACCCCGGCGGCACCTCGATGCTGTAGCCGAAGCGAGCGTTGCCATAGGCCTCCCAATCCGCGGCGAGCGCTGGGGCGGCGAGGGCGATGAGCAAGAGGAAGGTCAGAGCGCGCATGGCGGCGAAGATTGCCCGCCATGCGCTTGCCTGCAACAGAAAACCCGACAAGCCGTCAGGCGCCTTTCATCATCACCGCTGCTGCGAGAACGATGAAGGCAACGATCAGAATCCAGAACGCATAGGCACTGACGAACGGTATCGAGACGATGGCGCCGAGCAACGCGACAACCGCGATGACGACGGCAACGATAAACATAGTCTGGCTAGGCGCATTGAGAGTCATAGAAGACCTCCTGGGTCATGCACACAGGCGAACCTTAGGCGCGCTGCTGAATCGCAGCCATGCCGCCACGGTGGCTTTGCACAGCTTGTGCGGCGCCCGGCCGCGATGCGTCTCGCGCCGTTGCATCCGGGATTGGCCGCAATTAATTCGCAGCCGGACATTATCGGCCGCGCCGGTGAAAGCAGCGCCAATCTCCGCCATGTGCAAAAACTCTTGTTCGCCTAACAATTTAGCGACAATGATTGTGTAGCAGATGCGGTTGTCTTGTCGCCGCATGGGGGCTTCGGTGCAATGTCTACACTCGACAGGTGGTGGCCCGGCCGCGCCTTAGCGATGTTGATGCGAGTTTGTCTGCTGGCGGCTCTCACCTTGCTGACGCCGTTTTCGGTCAACGCCCAGGATGCCACCTCGGCCATTTCTCGCATCCAGGCCGCCGGCAAGCTGACCGTCGCGGTGTTCTTCGAAGACGTGGTGCCGTTCTTCTACGCCGATGCCGATGGCAAGCTGATCGGGGTCGATCCGTCCCTCGCCGAGGACATCGCCGAAAAGCTCGGTGTCGCGCTCGAATACAACCGCGCTGCGACGACTTTCGACGGGCTGATCGACGAGGTGGTGCAGGGCCCCGCCGATATGGCGATCAGCCTCCTCAGCGATACGCTGGAGCGGGCCACCCGCGCCAGCT
>JBKJMF010000026.1:0-4721 GCA_046596525.1 Devosia sp.
TCGCCTCCTCCTCAGTTGACTCAGGATGAGGCTGTCGCTCGCCGCACTTTCGCCGGCTCATTGGCAGAACGATTCCGCACCGAGTTCCTGCCACCTCCGGCGCAGCGTTGATGGAAAATACCGGGGTCCTCATCCACGCGGCATTATGGAGCATTCGCAATGTTCGCTTCCCAAGCACGAACCCGCTTCGCGGGAGGGAGCGGGCGGAACGCGAGCGCTCGACCATTGCTGACTTGGGTGAAGAGGCACGTGATCTGACCATGGAGTTCCCAGGCCGGCCGCGTGCTGGATGGCGCGAGGCCCCGGTGCTGTGTTGGTCACAGTCACGTCCCTTCACCTTGCGCTTGCCCGATGGGCATTACTTAGTCAAAGAGGATGTCGACCACTCCACCGCTGATATGTAGGCGGGAGAGGTTGGTTACGGGCTCGCGCCCCGTTGCAGGTATTCTCGGCTACTCTTCGGGTCTTTGCATGCCTTCAGCAATTCAGGCGCTCGCTGCGCGGCTCAGAACAGTACGGCGGGGGCGCCGGCTGATCGACGCTGCATCGCTGGCGGTGAGGTCGCTTGTCCAGGATTTCGCCATCTCGGTGCCCGAGGTTTCGGTCCGGCTGGATCCGGCGATCCCCTATGTGCACGACGCGGTGATCCGGCGTGACAAGGCCGGGCTCGAGGTGCGTCTGTCGAATTTCAACCCTGAGGCGACACGCCGGCATGGCGCGGGGAGGCTACGCTCCTACGTGTACTGGATGCTGCACAGCGGCGGCGAGGTCGAGTCGATCAGCGTCACCTTGTCGGACGGTGATCTGCCGTCGGCAGCGACCTTTTCCCCGTCAGTGCTCCTGCCCGACGTCACCGCGCTCCCCGATCCGATATTCTTTGAGAGCCGCGGCTACGCAGCCGAGCGAAAGCTGAGTCTTGAGACGGCGCTGCCCTGGAAAGACCGTGCCGCAACGCTGGTGTGGCGTGGTGGGATGAACTCCCAACTGAGCTTCGACCCCGACATTGCACAAAGCCGCCCCGAGCTCTGCTCGCAGCGGTTGCTGGCCTGCCTGATATTGCGTGGCGTGCCTGAGACGGACGTGAAGTTTGCCCCTGCCCGACATCGCGAAGCGGGGCCAATGGTTTACCAGCAGCTTGGAGTTGCCGGCCCGCAGGTGGCCCAGGGCAGTTGGCTCGAACGAAAGTACGCACTCGATATCGATGGCTTTTCCAACGCCTGGTCGAACCTGTTCACCCGCCTGCTTTTCGGGTGCTGTGTGCTGAAAGTCGAAAGCCGGCACGGCTTTCGACAGTGGTACTATGACCGGCTGAAGCCTTGGGAGCACTACGTGCCGGTTGCCGCCGACCTGTCGGATCTCGTCGAGCGCCTCGATTGGGCACGCAGCCATGACGCCGAATGCCGCGACATCGCGCAGCGCGGACGACGACTGGCATTGGAGATGACGCTGAGCGCGGCGACCGGTGAGGCCGTCGCGTTGATCGAGGCAAACTGGCAAAAACGGCGAGGAGACCGGTAGCCGTGCAGCAAGAAGCGTCGGATCGGCTGCTGGCGCTGTTCTACACGCCGTTCTTCAAGCGCGCGCCCGAGCAGCCGCCTTGCGACGATGTCGACTGGAGCTTCGATCGCAGCAAGCTCGGGTTGGCGGATGTGGTCGTCGTGCACCTGCCCAATTGCACGCCGAACTGGCGCATGCGCCGGTATCCGGGGCAGAGCTGGGTGGGTTGGTCGCTGGAAAGCCGGATCAACTACCCCCAAATCGCGGATGACGCGTTCATGAGTCGGTTCGATTTTCGCATGACCTATGAGCGCAGCGCGGATGTGTGGACGCCGTACCTGCCGCAGCCGGCCGAGTGGGAGCGGATCAGGGTGGCTCCGGTGGCGCGGCGCGAAGAACAGGCGCCTGTGGTGGCCTTCATCTCCAATGGCGACGACCGGATGGGGCGCACGCAGTTGCTGCAGGAACTGCTGCGCCACGTGCGGGTCGATTCCTATGGGCGGCTGTTCAACAACCGGCAATTGCCGGCAGACGACGGCGGCGGCCTCAGCAAGCGGCGCACCGTCGCCCGCTATCCGTTCTGCGTCGCCTTCGAGAATTCGAGCTGCCCCGACTATGTGACCGAGAAGATCTTCGACGCGCTCAGTGCCGGAAGCATTCCGGTCTATCGCGGGGCGCCAAATGTCGCCGAGTTCGTGCCGCCGGGGAGCTACATCGATGCTGCGGCCTATGGCAGCGCGCTGGAGCTTGGCACATACCTCAACTACCTCGCCGAGCACCCGGAGGCGGCGGCGCGATACCACGAATGGCGGAAGCGGCCGCTGCCGGACGCACTGCTCGTACGCGCCGCATCGGTGGAGATCGAGCCCTTCAGGCGGTTGCTGGACCTCTGCAAGGAGCGCCACGGAGACCGGCCAACGCGGCGCCAGCTCTCGCCGATCCGTCGGATGGCTGATGAGATCGCCGTCCAACTGCGGCGTGCGGTAAGGGCCGGCTAGCGACGGCCGCGCAAGCGTGCCAGCCAGTGGGCGAGGCGGCCGCGCGCTGGAGGGCGGAGAAAGTCATGCTGCTTCGCCATCAGCTCGTTGTAGGCGTAGCCGATGGCGTGCCATTGCGCCGGGGCATCCGGCACGAAGCCAATGCCATGGTCGAGATTGCCGTAGTAGCGGTTGTTGAAGCCGATGATGCCGATGTGCTGGAGGCGGCTCTGCGCAGGCACAGCAATGGGAATGCCGAGCTTTTCGAATAGCCGGCAATAGGCGAAGTCGATCGCCGATGCTTCGTCGCCGACGCCGTCGAGCGCCAGTTGTGCATGCCGGCGCGACCAAAGGGTGCCGGCATTGCCTACGGTCGACTTCCTGATCAACTCGCCATCCAACGGTGCGCCTGGATGCATGGTTGAATTGTAGAGGCTGAGCAGGCCGTCTAACTGGCCGGCCAGACGCAGGCCGACCGTCACTGCGTCGCGGTTGGTGATCATGTCGCTGTCCAGAAACAGCAGGGAGTCATGATCGCTGTCGAGGAAATGGCGCCAGACATGCGACACCATCCGATCGGCGCCCTGCCGCTCGGTTGAGCGCTGGAAGGTGCATTTGAGCCTCGTCGCGGCAATCAGCGCCGACACATCGAGGGTCGGGCTCATGTCGTCGAACACGACGATCTCGCTGCCCTCGTGCAGCTCGAGTTCCGCAGCGGTCGCAAAGCAATGCCGCACCAGGTCGCCGCGTTGATACACGGGGATGGCGACCAGGGTCACAGCTGCGCGCCCAGCGCCTGTGCTTTGATCCGGTAGGACATGTCGTCGGGGGCCGCGAGCGCGGCACGACGGAAGCTTTCGGCCGCCTCGCCGCGGCGGCCCAGTCGGAGCAGCGCCACGCCCTTCAGGTCGTGCGCGTGCAGGTCGAATATCCGCCGGTCGTGGGCGAGCCGGGGGTCGCTGTAGCTGGCGGAATCGGTGGCGGCGAGCGCTTCGAGGATCGGGAGCGCGTCGGCGGGGCGATCCTGATCGAGCAGGACGCGGGCGTGGAGCAACTGCAGGGAGGGGTTATGCGGATAGAAGCCGTAGCCCTCGACGATAACCGGGAAAGCATCCTCGCCGCGCTGGTGCAGCCGCGTCGCATGGCCGACCACCAGCAACGCCGCTATCGCGCTATCGGAGGCGACAAGATCGTCCTGCCGGGCGCGCCTCAGCCCTTCGGCGCCGACCGACAAGGCCTCGTCGATCTCACCAAGTCCGGCAAGCGTCTCGGCCAGATGGTGCCAATAGTAGAGCCGGTCGGGATTCTCCGCGATTGCGGCACGGAGCAGTGGCAGGTTGCGTTCGTGCTTCCAGTCCGAGCCGCTTTCATAGCCAAGATGGAGAAGCTCGACCGGGCTTTCGGCCACCCGGGCCCCGATCGTCTGTTTCAGCACTTCGAGATCGGGCAGAATGGTTTCGTGCATCGAGCCCTTGAAGCGCAGCCGCGGGTCGTTGCGGAATAACCGGTACTCGCGGAACGGCGTGGCATAGACCACGGGCCGGAACAGCAGCCGCGCGGCGAACACGTCGTCTCCCGCGAGATTGTCCCGCAGGTCCGCGCCAGCGGGAACGGTCAGCCGCTCGTCGGCATCGATGTAGAGAATCCAGTCGCCAGTCGCGGCGGCGAGCCCTTCGTTGCGCGCCCAGGCAAAATCGTTGCGCCAAGTGCGCTCGAGCGGCTTCACACCGAAGGAACGGGCAATATCAATAGTCCGGTCGACCGATCCGGTATCAACCAGCACAACCTCGTCGACGTGCTCAATGATCGACGCCAGGCACCCCTCGAGGAACTCCTCCTCGTCCCTGACGATCAGGGCAGCGGAGATACGGATGCCGACAGTCACGCAGCGATCAAGACGAGTTGGTGGAGTTCGGGACGTACGCGTTCGCCGAGCTGATCATCATCCCGTCAACCGCGAACGAAGCAACGATAGGGGCGCTGAAAGCAGTGGTCAAAACGACTTTGCGCAGGAACGAACGGCGGCTCTCGTCGACCCCTTCAAGAGCACGGTCGATATCTTTCTTCTCAAAATCGGACATTTGGCCCTCTCCAACAATTACGCGCCAATTAGAAGTTGAGCCGGTGCGCGCGTCAAGTCCTTGCCAGCTGCTGCATCTGGAATTCTGCTTGACTGAGGTCTCCGAGCCGCAGTTCGAAGGCGGGAGCCTCTGCCACGAGGCGGCGAACCCGAACTGTTTCGGCCAG
>JBKJMF010000037.1:0-5873 GCA_046596525.1 Devosia sp.
GGTTACGCCACTGGGGCGGCGGGAGTTTCTATGAGTTTTCAGTGGACGCGGAGTGATGTCACCGTGGGTGACGGCTTCCTCCGGATAGCGCGCGAGCAGATTGGCAAGGCCATCGCCGGCGCAGAGAACGCCGCTGAATCGCCGGAACGGCGCGTGCATGAAGCGAGGCGTCGCTGCAAGAAGCTGCGTGCCCTGTTCCGCTTGGTCCGACCTGATTTCACTGCCTATGACAGCGAAAACGACTTCGTCCGAGACGCCTCGCGGGGTCTCGCCGCCGCGCGCGACACGAGGGTGGTCCAGAACACCTATGTCGAGCTGATGGCCTGGGCGCGCCGGCCGGTCCCGGCGCCATCAAACAACGGCAGCGATGAAAGCCCGGAGGGCGAGGCGGAGGCGTTGCAGCACTTCGCTGGTCAGATGCGCGAACTCGACCAGCGCAGTTCGCAATGGCGGCTCGACAAGATCGACCTCGGCACCCTCGCCACCGGCCTCAAGCACACCTATCGCAGCGGCCGCGAAACGCGCCGCGAGGCGGAACATCACCAAAGCGACGAAGCGTTCCATGAATGGCGCAAGTACGCCAAGTACCACTGGAACCAACTCGGCCTGCTCGAAAGCTTTGCCGAGGAGATCCTCCCCTCGGCCCATAAATGTGCCGGCGATCTGGCGGAACAGCTCGGCCTCCACCACGACCTCGCCGTCCTGCAGGACCTGCTGAAGGACGCGCCGGCCGAACTCGGTCCCGACATCGACGTGGCCTTCGCGCTCGACGCCGCTGACCGCCGGCAGGACGAGATCGAGCAGCGGATCGCGACGCTCGGCCGCCAGGTCTTTGCCGAAAAGCCGGGCGCGTTGAAGGCCCGCTTCTCCGCCTATCTCGAAGGCTGGATGGCGCGCGAGGCCGCCGAGTAATGGGCATCGAGATCGAACGCAAATACCTCGTCGCCGGCGATGGCTGGCGCGACCTGGTGAGGACAACGCAGCAACTGCGCCAGGGCTACCTCACCGCCGGCAGCGGCGTCACCGTTCGCATCCGCTCCGTCGACGACCGCACCGGCTACCTCACCATCAAGAGCGGCGGCTCGGCCCTGGCGCGCGCCGAGTTCGAGTACGAGATCCCGATATCCGACGCCCGGCAGATGCTCGGCTACAGCCGCGGCGCACAGATCGAAAAGATCCGCTACAGCCTCGATCTCACTGGCGGCGACTGGGTGATCGATGAGTTCCAGGGTCGCCACACCGGGCTGATGATCGCCGAGGTCGAACTTCAGAGCCCCACCGGCGCGCTCGACCTGCCCGACTGGATCGGCGACGAAGTCACCGGCGACCCGCAATACTACAATTCCAGCCTTGCCATGCTGGTGGGCGGGGAAATCTAGCCATTCCAGTGTCGCGCGCTGACGTCATCCGCTATAGCGAGCGCTAGCGGATCAAGGCCGGATTCTCATGACCTTCAACAACCACATCGCCATCACGCCCGAGCTGGTCAAAGACCACGGACTGAAGCTCGACGAATACCAAAAGATCCTGCAGCTGATCGGCCGTGCGCCGACCTACACCGAGCTCGGCATCTTCTCGGCGATGTGGAACGAGCACTGCTCGTACAAGAGCAGCAAGAAGTGGCTCCGCACCCTGCCGACCACTGGGCAACTGGTGATCCAGGGCCCCGGCGAGAATGCCGGCGTCGTCGATATCGGCGACGGCCAGGCCATCGTCTTCAAGATGGAATCGCACAACCACCCCAGCTACATCGAGCCCTATCAGGGCGCGGCGACCGGCGTCGGCGGCATCCTGCGCGACGTCTTCACCATGGGCGCCCGGCCGGTGGCGGCGATGAACGCGCTCCGTTTCGGTGATCCGAAGCACGAAAAGACCAAGCACCTCGTCTCAGGTGTCGTCGCCGGCGTCGGCGGCTACGGCAACTCGTTCGGCGTGCCGGTGGTCGGCGGCGAAGTCGAGTTCGACGAGCGCTACAACGGCAACATCCTGGTCAACGCCTTCGCCGCGGGTCTCGCCGATACCGACAACATTTTCTACTCCAAGGCCGAAGGTGTCGGCCTGCCCGTCGTCTATCTCGGTGCCAAGACCGGCCGCGACGGCGTCGGCGGCGCGACGATGGCCTCGGCTGAGTTCGGCGACGACATCGAGGAGAAGCGCCCAACCGTGCAGGTCGGCGACCCCTTCACCGAGAAGCGACTGCTCGAGGCCTGCCTAGAACTGATGGCCACCGGCGCGGTGATCGCCATCCAGGACATGGGCGCCGCCGGCCTCACCTGCTCGGCCGTCGAAATGGGCGCCAAGGGCGACCTCGGCGTCGAGCTGAACCTCGACATGGTGCCGGTCCGCGAAGACGCGATGACCCCCTACGAGATGATGCTCAGCGAAAGCCAGGAGCGCATGCTCATGGTGCTGCATCCCGAGAAGGAGGCTGCGGCCCGCGCCGTCTTCGAGAAGTGGGAACTGGATTTCGCCACCGTCGGCGTAACCACCGACGATCTCCGCTTCCGCGTCATGTGGAAAGGCGAGGAAGTCGCCAACTTGCCGATCAAGCAACTCGGCGACGAAGCGCCGGAATACGATCGCCCGTGGACCGCCCCGGTGGTGCCTCCGGCGCTCGCCGCCGACGACATCCCGCAGATGGATATCGCCGATGCGCTGCTGAAGCTGCTGGGCTCGCCGGCGCTGTCGTCGCGCCGCTGGGTCTACGAGCAATACGACACGCTGATCCAGGGCAACTCGCTGCAGCGTCCGGGCGGCGATGCCGGTGTCATCCGCGTCGAGGGCCACCCAACCAAGGCCCTCGCCTTCAGCTCCGATGTCACCCCGCGCTATTGCGAGGCCGATGCCTACGAGGGCGGCAAGCAGGCCGTCGCCGAGTGCTGGCGTAACCTCACGGCTACCGGTGCCGACCCTCTGGCCGCCACCGACAACCTCAACTTCGGCAATCCCGAGCGCCCCGAGATCATGGGGCAGCTGGTCCATGCGGTGAAGGGCATCGGCGACGCCTGCCGCGCGCTGGGCTTTCCGATCGTCTCGGGCAACGTCTCGCTTTACAACGAGACCAACGGCCGCGGCATCCTGCCGACCCCCACCATCGGTGGCGTCGGCCTGATCCCTGATTGGTCGAAGATGGCCCGCGCCGCCTTTGCCGCAGAGGGAGAAGCCATCCTGCTATTCGGTGCGCCCGACTGGTGGGGCACCCATCTGGGCCAGTCGATCTACCTGCGCGATCTGTTCGGCCGCCGCGACGGCACGCCGCCGCCGGTCGATCTCGAGCATGAGCGCAAGGTCGGCGACCTCGTCCGCATCCTGATCCGCGACGGCGTCGCCACATCCGTGCACGACCTCTCGGATGGCGGCCTCGCCATCGGCCTCGCCGAAATGGCGATGGCCTCCGGCATCGGCGCGACGGTCAACCAGCTCGACGGCGGCGACCCGCTGCCGCTGTTCTACGGCGAAGACCAGGGCCGCTACCTCGTCACCATGACCCGCGAAAACCTCGATAAGTTCTACGAGGAGGTCTACCCCTACGCCGGCGTCTTCGCCCCGTGGATCGGCAACACCGGCGGCACCAGCCTGACGCTCGGCGAAGCCCGCCCGCTCGCCATCGCCGAGATGCGGGCGGCGCACGAAGGCTGGTTCCCGGAGTTCATGAAGGGCGAGATTTCGTAAGCGCCGGGCACGCCCAATGCCATTTTCGTGAACGCTTGTAACGAAAGCCGCCGCGAGTGCGTATATATGGCGCATCCCAAATAATGGAGACCATCATGACGACCACTGAGCGGGCGGTTCTGGCTGGCGGGTGTTTCTGGGGCGCGCAGGAGCTGCTGCGCCACAAGGACGGGATTATCTCCACCCGCGTCGGCTACTCGGGCGACGACGGCTTCGCCAACGCCACTTATCGCAGCCATGGCAAGCATGCCGAGGCTGTGGAGATCGAGTTCGACCCAAGCCGCATTTCGTATCGCGACATCCTCGAGTTCTTCTTCCAGATCCATGATCCCTCGACCAAGAACCGGCAGGGCAACGACGTCGGCACCGCCTACCGCTCCGCGATCTTTTACGAGAACGCAGAGCAGAAGGCCGTCGCCGAGGACACCATCAAGGACGTCAACGCCTCGGGACTTTGGCCCGGCAAGGTGGTGACGGAGGTCACTCCGGTCGGCCCGTTCTGGGAGGCCGAGCCCGAGCACCAGGACTATCTGCAGCGCATCCCGAATGGCTACACCTGCCACTTCGTTCGCCCCGGCTGGAAGCTGCCCAAGCGCCAGGCTGCTTGATCTTGACGGGCGCCGGGAAACCGGCGCCCGCTCCCGTTGAACGCCCCCTCCTCGCGTGCCATATCTCAAGCGGACTCAACGACCGGGAGATCTGCCATGGGCATGGCTGCAAACGAAATCGAACGCCGCATCCTGCAGGCGCTTCCGGACGCCATCGTGGAAATCCGCGACCTCGCCGGCGACGGCGACCACTACGCTGCGACCGTCACCTCCGAAGCCTTCCGCGGCAAGACGCGGGTCCAACAGCACCAGATGGTCAACGCCGCGTTCGGTGCCGACATGGGCACGGTGCTGCACTCCCTCGCGCTGCAGACGAAGGCGCCGGATTGATCCGCCTTATCCTCCCCCGCGTGGCGGGGGAGGGGGACCGGCGAAGCCGGTGGAGGGGGAGAGCCTTTTTGCGGGCATCGTCGAAAAGCTACAGCAGCGCCAAACGCATGCGTCGTGAGATGCCCCTGCCCGAAGTCATACTCTGGCAATTGCTACGAGGCGGCAAAGTCCACGGACTTCGCTTTCGACGCCAACACCCGGTCGGGCCGTTCGTCGTTGACTTCTATTGTACCGACCGGAAGCTCGCCATCGAAGTGGACGGCCGGGCACACGACAATGCTGAACGGGTCGAGCAGGACGAGCGGCGAACTATATGGCTCAACAATCAAGGTATTCGCGTGATCCGCTTCATGGCGACCGACATCCTCGACGCTACGAGTCTTGATGGCGTTCTCGCCAGAATTGCCGAGATCACCGCCCCCTCCACCAGCTTCGCTGGTCCCCCTCCCCCGCCCCGCGGGGGAGGATCAGAGACCATCCCATGACCCGTACCGTCCTCTTCGACGTCGATGGCGTGCTAGTCCACGGCTATCACGGCCGCCCCGAGAAACACCCGCGCTGGAACGAGAACCTGCTCGCCGATCTCGGCGTCGATCCCGACCGCTTCAACCGTGAGTTCATCTACGACATCTTCGTCAAGAAGGTCATCGTCGGGCAGATGTCGCTGCTCGAGGCGCTGGATCGCACCCTGCCGGCCCTTGGCTATCGCGGCCCTAGCATGGCCTTCGCCGGCTACTGGCTGAGCCACGACAGCAACATCAACCAGCCGCTGCTCGACATCGTGGCGAAGCTGAAGGCCGCCGGCACGCCGCTCTATCTCGCCACCAACCAGGAGCACATGCGGGCCCAATGGCTATGGCAGCAGCTGAAGTTCAGCGAACTGTTCGAAGACATGTTCCACTCGGCGCGCATCGGCCACGCCAAGCCGAACAAGCCCTATTTCGACTGGGTGTCGAACCGCCTCGGCCCGCAATCCGAGCCCCCGCTGTTCTTCGACGACCGCGAGGACATCGTGAAGGCCGCCCGCGCGCATGGCTGGGAAGCGGTGCAATATGCCGAGCTCGAAGACGTCACCGGACACCCATGGATCGCCGAGAGACTGAAATGACTGACTACCGCCTTGTTGAACGTACCCCGACCATTCCCGAGTATCGCGGCCTGCGGCGCGGTTCTGGCCTGAGCGACAAGACCGAGGAAGCGGCGGTACGCGGCCTGCCCGCGACGCAGTTCGCGGTCGTCATCGAGCACGAAGGCACAGCCATC
>JBKJMF010000567.1:0-5539 GCA_046596525.1 Devosia sp.
CTCCTGGTCAACGGCGGCAGCGGTATCGCGGTCGGCATGGCCACCAACATCCCGACCCACAATCTGGGTGAGGTGATCGACGCCGTCCTGATGCTCATGGACAACCCCGGTGCGATCACCGAGGAGCTGATGACGGTGCTGCCCGGTCCGGACTTCCCGACCGGCGCCATCATTCTCGGCCGTTCCGGCATCCGCCAGGCCTATGAGACGGGCAGGGGCTCGATCCTGGTGCGTGGCAAGGCCCACACCGAGGAGATGCGCAAGGAACGCGAAGCGATCATCATCACCGAGATCCCGTATCAGGTGAACAAGGCGACGATGATCGAGAAGATGGCCGAACTGGTGCGCGACAAGCGCATCGAGGGCATCTCCGACATCCGCGACGAATCCGACCGCAACGGCATGCGCGTGGTCATCGAGCTGAAGCGCGATGCGGTGCCTGACGTGGTGCTCAACCAGCTCTACCGCTTCACCCCGTTGCAGGGCTCGTTCGGCTGCAACTTCGTCGCGCTCAACGGCGGCAAGCCCGAGTTGATGAACCTCAAGCAGATGCTTGTGGCGTTCATCGAGTTCCGCGAAGTCGTGGTGACGCGCAGGACCCGGTTCCTGCTGAACAAGGCGCGCGATCGCGCCCATATCCTCGTCGGCCTCGCCGTGGCAGTGGCCAATGTCGATGAAGTCATCGCGCTGATCCGCAGTTCGCCCGACCCCACGACCGCGCGCGAGCGGCTGATGGACCGCAACTGGCCGGCCAAGGACGTGGCGCCGCTGATCGCGCTGATCGACGATCCGCGCCACAAGATCAACGATGACGATACGTTCCGGCTGTCGGACGAGCAGGCGCGCGCCATCCTGGCGCTGACCCTCAGTCGCCTCACGGCGCTCGGCCGTGACGAAATCGGCGACGAGCTCAACGGGCTCGGCACCGATATCTCGGAATATCTGAGCATCCTGCGTTCGCGCGAGCGGGTGATGGCGATCGTTCGGGAAGAGCTGACCGAGATCAAGGAGCAGTTCAACACGCCGCGCCTGACCGTGATCGACGAGGCGGCCGGCGACTTCGAGGACGAGGACCTGATTGCCCGCGAGGACATGGTGGTCACCGTTACGCATGGCGGCTACATCAAGCGCGTGCCGCTGAACGCCTATCGGTCGCAGCGCCGTGGCGGCAAAGGCCGCTCGGGCATGGCGACCCGCGACGAGGATTTCGTCTCGCGGCTGTTCGTCGCCAACACCCATACACCGGTGCTGTTCTTCTCGTCGGCCGGGCAGGTCTACAAGATGAAGGTGTGGCGCCTGCCGATCGGCGAGCCGCAGGCGCGCGGCAAGGCACTGATCAACATGCTGCCGCTCGACCAGGGCGAGCGCATCACCTCGATCATGCCGCTGCCCGAGGACGAAGGCAGCTGGCAGCAGCTCGACATCATGTTCGCCACCCGCTCGGGTGGCATCCGCCGCAACTCGTTGGCCGACTTCGTCGAGATCAACAAGAACGGCAAGATTGCCATGAAGCTCGACGAGGGCGACGAGATCATCGGCGTCGAGACGGCTACGGCTGCCAACGACGTGCTGCTCACCACATCCGGTGGCCGCGCCATCCGCTTTGAAGTCGGCGACGTTCGGGTGTTCAAGGGCCGCGATTCGACCGGTGTGCGCGGCATCAGCATGGGCGATGGCGAGCGGGTGATCTCGATGTCGATCCTTCGCCATTTCGAAGCCACACCGGCCGAGCGCAACACGTTCATCAAGCAGTATGGTGCGTTCCGTCGGGCCCAGACCGGCGATGGCGTCGAGCCGGAGGCGGCGGTGGTGGCTGAGGACGCCGAGGATGAGGGCGGCGAAGTCGCTCTCTCGGTCGAGCGCTACGCCGAAATGGACGCCAACCAGCAGTTCGTGCTCACGGTCACCGAACTGGGTTACGGCAAAATCTCGTCGTCTTATGATTTCCGCACGTCGAACCGCGGTGGCAAGGGCATCCAGGCCACCGACCTCGACAAGCTGGACGAAATCGGCGCGTTGATCGCCGCCTTCCCGGTTGAAGAGAGCGACCAGCTGATGATGGTCTCGGATGGCGGACAACTTATCCGCCTGCCGGTCGAAGGCATCCGTTTCACCAAGCGTGCCAGCAAGGGCGTCCGGGTCTTCAAGACGGCGTCGGAAGAGAAGGTGGTGTCGGTCGAACGGATCAGTGAGCCTGAGACCGAAGGCGAGGACACCGAGGACGGCGAGCCCGGCGATGACGCCGCACCGGAGACGCCGGTGACAGAATAGTCATCCGTTTGAATGACGGGAAAATTGATACGCCGCCGCACAAATTGCGGCGGCGTATTGCATTTTTCGGCTACTGAGCAGATCATATCTGGATGCCGTCACGACTTGCGGCGCGGTCCGACTTGTGGCTGGCTGCGGCGTCTGCCTTGGAGTTTCAGATGATCGATCCCGCCATCCTGCTTCCCTACATTGCCGCCTGCCTGCTGTTTGCCATCGTGCCCGGGCCGTCGGTCACGGTGGTCGTCGCCAATTCGCTGGCGCGGGGGACCAAGGCGGGGCTGCTGACGATCCTGGGGACCGAGATCGCGATGTTGACGATGGTGTTCATCGTTGCGGTCGGGCTCGATGCCGTGATGGGGCTGGTGTCGGAGGCGTTCACGATCATCAAGTTCGCCGGCGCTGCGTATCTGGTGTGGATCGGCTTCAAGATGTTCACCTCGTCGGGAAAGCTGGAGATGGGCACGCCGGGCGAAAAGCTGCCGCTCGGCCGCTACCTGTGGCAGGGGGCGCTGATCAACTGGTCGAACCCCAAGACGCTGCTGTTCCTCGGGGCGTTCCTGCCGCAGTTCGTCGACATGAGCCGGCCGGCCTTCGACCAGATCATGGTGCTCGGGCTGATCGTCATGGCGGTGGCGACGGCCTCCGACTGCGTCTACGCGGTCCTTGCCGGGCAGGCCCGGCAGCTGCTGACGGTCGCGCGGGTGCGGATGATGAACCGGGTCTCCGGGGTCATCCTGATGCTCGGCGGGGTCTGGCTGGCCTTCCAGCGGCGCAGCTGATCTCGGCTGGGCTGTCTGAATCGGCGCGGCGATCTGGCTGGTGCTGCAGCATCAGGCCTGATCGGACCGCAAAAGCCCCGAAACGTGAACGAACAACCAGCGTTCGGTGGTGGCGCGACGCAATAGGTTCTGGATACTGACGTTTCGACACGTCGGGGGACAGTCAGATGGTCGTCGCTGAATCGGCTGCAAAAGTGCAACTGGCTACCGAGGTCGCCTATGCCCGGGCCATGGAGGCACTGGCGGCCGACCTGGCGATCTACTTCGGGGCTGGCGTCCACCAGCCGCTGGAGAACGCCCGGCAAGCCATCGTCCGGATGCTCGAGCGGACAATGGAGCTGCCGCTGATCATGTACCTGGAGGAGTTTTCGCTCACCACATCGGAGACTGACGAGGCGATGTCGCGGGCGCTGACCTGCATCGGCCAGTCGATACAGTTGATTCGCGCCGCAGCGTTGCCGCCGCAGCAACTCTGAGAGAAATCCGGACGGCACCTCAAGTCGGGCACTTCGGCTTGCCAGAATTGCCTTGCCGTGACAAAACCCGCGCCAACAACAACGGGGAGGGCGCTCCGCCATGGCCAGACTAGTCGGCTTTTATCCCGGCTCCTTCGATCCCTTGACCAATGGCCACCTCGACGTCATCGAGCGCGCCTGCAAGCTGGTCGATACGCTGGTGATCGCGGTGGGGACCCACCATTCCAAGAAGCCGCTGTTCAGCCATGAGGATCGCGTCGCGCTGCTCAAGGCGGTGCTCGAGCCGATCGGCAAGCGCACCGACACCGAATTTCAGTTCGTCGATTTCTCGGGCCTGATGGTCAATGCCGCGCGCGCCGCCGGCGCCAAGCTGATCATTCGCGGCCTCCGCGACACCACCGACTACAATTTCGAGATGCAAATGGTGGGCATGAACGCTCAGATGGCGCCGGACCTGCAAACGGTTTTCCTGCCATCGAGTCCACATGTCCGCCACATCTCGGCCACGCTCGTGCGTCAGATCGCCGAGCTCGGAGGCGATATCAGCGCCTTTGTCCCGCCCATCGTTTTGAAGGCACTGAACAAATAATGACCGATCCCATCAAGCGCGCCGGCATCATCCTCGGTATTCTTCTCGCCGCGGTCGCCGCCTTCTTCACCGTTTCGATTGCTGCCCCGGCCCAAGCCCAGGAAGGCAAGCCCCACTGGATCCTCGAGCTCAAGGACGGCATCGTCGACATCGAGCTCCGGCCCGACCTGGCGCCCGGCCACGTGAAGCGCGTCATCGAGCTGACCGAGAAGGGCTTTTACAACGGCATCGTGTTTCACCGCGTCATCGATGGCTTCATGGCGCAGGGCGGCGATCCGACCGGCACCGGCATGGGCGGTTCCGACCTGCCTGACCTCGCGGCGGAATTCACCACTGCCGAGCACTTTACCCGCGGCGTCGTGGCGGCGGCGCGCTCCAGTGATCCGAACAGCGCCAACTCGCAGTTCTTCATCATGTTCGCCGACGCCCCGCACCTCGATGGGCAGTACACCATCTGGGGCAAGGTCGTTTCGGGCATGGAATTCGTCGACCTGATCAAGAAGGGCGCCGGCGACCAGCCGGTCCAGGACCCGGACAAGATCATCTCCGCAAAAATCGAATACAAGTAAGGAAGCGCCCGCGGAGCGTGAGCAGCAAAAGTGCTCTTGCGGTTTTGCGGTTCGCGAGCGCGACAACAAAGGAAATCTACCAATGGCTTATGCCGATCCCGAGAATACCCTCGTCATCGAAACCACCAAGGGCAAGGTGGCCATCGCCATGCGCCCGGACCTGGCGCCGAACCACGTCGCGCACATCAAGAAGCTGGCGCGCGAAGGCTTTTACGACGGTATCGTCTTCCACCGCGTGATCGATGGCTTCATGGCCCAGACCGGCGATCCGACCGGCACCGGCACCGGTTCGTCGAAGTACCCGAACCTGAAGCAGGAATTCAGCGCCGAGCCGCACGTGCGCGGCGTCGCGTCGATGGCCCGCTCGCAGAACCCGGACAGCGCCAATTCGCAGTTCTTCATCGTCTTCAACGACGCGAAGTTCCTCGACCGGCAGTACACCGTGTGGGGCAAGGTCGTCGAGGGCATGGAAAATGTCGACCTGATCAAGCGCGGCGAGCCGGTGCGTGATCCGGACTCGATGGTCACCGTCAAGGTCGCGGCAGACATCGCCGAATGATCCGGCTGGCCGCAATCGCTATTGGGCTTTGCGGCCTCGCCACTCCGTCGCTGGCGACGGAGTGGATCAACTGCGCGTCGCCGGATGGCGGCGCCAGTTTCGATTTCCTCGTCGGCACTACTGACGCGCTTGCGATCACCGGCATGACCATTACGGTCGGCGAGAAGGTCTGGGCTACCGACCCGGCCTATGGTCCGGGTGAGCCGGTGAGCGTCGGGCAGGCGTTCGAGACCGACACGATGATCCTCATCGACGCGGTCGATCCCGGCGTCACCACCAAGATCGCCGAACTGCGC
>JBKJMF010000230.1:0-12374 GCA_046596525.1 Devosia sp.
GTCGATCCTCGGCGACACGGTGACGCTCAAGCTCAAATCCGCCGGTTTTCGCTTGCGCACCCGCGCCCGGCAATTGATGATCCCGACACAGCTTGCCAACGTGCTCTACGAGACCGGTTTGCAGCTTCTGGCTCGCGAGATCGACGGGACGGCGTTCCGCTTGATCGGCATCGGGGTCAGCGGCATTTCGGAGGCCGATGGGGTCGATCCAGTCGACCTGATCGAGCCGGGAATCGCCCGGCGCGCCGCCGCCGAACGGGCCATTGATCGTGTACGGGATCGGTTCGGCAGGGACGCCGTGATCCGCGGCAAGCTATACGACCGGGTGAAGGCTCGCGCCGCCCGCAACGCAGACAAAGACGAAGAGAACCAGGATGACCAGCCCCCTCGATAAGCTCCGCGAATATGGCTACGAGCTGCCCCAGCCGAAAGCGCCGGTCGCCACCTACATCCCGGTCACCCGCACCGGCAACATCATCTACATCTCGGGCCAGATCTCCTCGGGCGTCGACGGCGTCGTCGTTGGCCTCCTCGGCGACACCATGAACGTCGTCCAGGGCGGCAACGCTGCCGAACTCGCGGCGGTCAATTTCCTCAGCCAGATCGTCCACAGCGCCGGCATCGACCTCACCAAGGTCAAGCGCGTGCTGAAGCTCACCGTCTTCGTCGCCTCGACCTCCGATTTCACTGAGCAGCATCTCGTCGCCAACGGCGCTTCCAACCTCATCGTCGGAGTGCTCGGCGACAAGGGCAAGCATGCCCGCTCCGCCGTCGGCATGGCCGCCCTGCCCCTCGGCGCAGCCGTGGAAGTCGAAGGCATCATCGAAGTCGAGGACTGAAGCCACGGCGAAGCGAGAGTGTCATGCGGGGCTGCTAGCGGCGGCGCATCTCGAACCCCATATGACGGCTGAAGCATGAGCGCCAAACCCACTTTCGATCGCCCTATCGCCCACCGCGGTCTGCATGACCGTGGTCGCGGCATCATCGAGAACACCGCGAGCGCCTTCGCCGCAGCGATCGAGCGCGGCTATGCCATCGAGTGCGACGTCCAGCTCAGCCGCGACGGCATCCCGATGATCTTCCACGACGACGATCTCGACCGGCTGACCGGCGTCCCCGGGCCAGTCGGCGCCCGCAGCATGGCCGAGCTCGCCAGCTACACCCTGCTCGACAGCGTCGCCGACGACACGCCGCAGCGCTTCAGCGAGTTCCTCGCCCAGATCAACGGCCGCGTGCTGCTGCAGATCGAGCTGAAGCAGCAACCCGATCAATCGGCCACCGAAGTGCTGGCGCAGACCGTGATGGACGGTCTCAAGGGCTATCGCGGCCCGGTGACGCTCGAATCCTTCGATCCCAAGCTGATCGTCGAGGTGAAGAAGCGCGGCGCCATCATGCCCGTCGGCATCGTCACATACGCCTACGATGAGCCCGAGTGGGACCAGCACCTGAGCGACGCCACTAGGTTCATGCTGCGCCATCTGCTGCATTGGCCGGTCAGCCGGTTCGATTTCATCTCCTGCCGCGACAAGTCGCTCGACCTGCCGGCGGTGAGGCTTTTCCGTTCGCTGGGCATGCAGGTCTGCGCCTGGACCATCAAGTCGCCGGCGGCGGCGCTCGCCGTGCTTGGCAAGGCCGATCAGATCGTATTCGAGGGGTTCGATCCGCCAAGTGCCTGAGGAAACGCTCAGCGCCGACGTGCTCAGTTCCATCGCGGAGATCCCCGCGACGGTGTGGAACGGGCTGGCGCCGAGCCACGACGGGGTGGTCGACAACCCCTTCCTCGACCACCGCTTCCTGCTCGCCCTCGAGCAATCGGGCTCCGCCTCCACCCGCACCGGCTGGCAACCGCAGCACCTCTTGCTCAGCAACAGCGCCGGCACCCCGGTCGGCGCCATGCCGCTTTACCTCAAGTCGCACTCGCAGGGCGAATACGTCTTCGATCACGGCTGGGCCGAAGCCTTCCAGCAGGCCGGCGGCGAGTACTATCCTAAGCTGCAGTGCGCCGTGCCCTTCACCCCGGTCACCGGCCCGCGCTTCCTTGCCAGCGACGATGCCAGCCGCACCGCGCTGATCCGTACCGCCGAGACGCTGGCCACCCGCAACAACATCTCGTCGGTCCACGCCACGTTCGTCGATGAGACCGAGGCCGAGTTAGCCCGTGCCTCAGGCTGGCTGGTGCGCCACGACACCCAGTATCACTGGCACAATGACGGGTTCTCGAGCTTCGAGGATTTCCTCGGCACGCTCTCATCCCGTCACCGCAAGGTTACCCGTCGCGAACGCCGCGATGCGCTGGAGGCCGAAAGCCTGACAGTCAAATGGCTGACCGGCGCCGATCTCACCGAGGAGGTCTGGGACGCATTCTTCGAGTTCTACCAGGATACCGGCAGCCGCAAGTGGGGCCGCCCCTACCTGAACCGCCGCTTCTTCTCGCTGCTCTCAGAAGCCATGGCCGATCGCGTGTTGTTGATGTTCGCCTATGACGGCAACGAGCCGATCGCCGGCACCTTCAGCATGATCGGCCACGACCGGCTCTATGGCCGCTACTGGGGCGCCACCCGCAACGTGCCGTTCCTGCATTTCGAGCTCTGCTACTACCAGGCCATCGACTTCGCCATCGCCCACAAGCTGCCGGTGGTCGAGGCCGGGGCGCAGGGCGAACACAAGCTGGCGCGCGGCTATGCGCCCGCTACCACCCGCTCAGTCCACTGGATCGGCCACCCAGGCCTGCGCGATGCCGTCAGCCGTTTCGTCGCGCAGGAACGCGCCTCCGTCGCCCGTGAACAGGAGGCCCTCGAGCGCTACACCCCATTCAAACATGGTGACCCGCAATAGCTGGGAGTTGCGCGCCCGTCGGCACTGTGGTTCGAAGGCACCACTCTGGACGGGTTCGGGTCTGACGCGGTACTTTCCCGCCTCAGCGAGACCATACTCCCGATAGATGAAGTGCGCGCCCGAGCCGAGGCCCCGGAGACTGAATGAGCAAGCGCATCGCCATAGCCGCGATTGGTACGATGGGAGACGTCCAACCCTTCGTCGCGCTGTCGCTCGCGCTGAAAAAGCGCGGCCACTCGGTCGTGCTCTGCGCCACCAGCGATTTCGAGGGGTTCGTCACCGGCCACGGCGTCGAGTTCGCGACGCTGGGCAGCGACATCCAGGCCTTCATGCGACAGAGTCAGTTCGACAACGTCATGTCGAAGAACTCGCTGCTCTACGCGCCAAAGCTGCTCCGTGATGGCCAGAAGATCATGAAGGAAGCCTGCCGGCACCTCTGGGCCACTGCCCAGGACGTCGATGCCATCATCTTCCACCAGACCACCAACTTCGCCGTCGACATCGCCGAGGCGCTGGACATCCCGGCGATCATGACCGCCTTCCAGCCGATCAACCCGACCGGCGAGTTCCCATATTTCGGCTATGACGGCCCACAGCCCGAGCCGCTGTTCAACCGCATCAGCCTCGATCCGCTGTTCAACCGGCTGAGCTATGTCGTCCAGGCGGCGCATCAGAGCTACTACGATTTCCCGCGCGACCGCATGCGCGCCAAGCTCCTCGGGCTGCGCAGCCGCAAGCGCTCGGGCTTCTCCAAGAACGCCCGTGGCGAGCCGATCCCGGCGCTGCACGCCTATTCCCCGGTGATCTCCCCCCGCCCCGGCGACTGGCCGGAGACCACCACCGTCACCGGCTTCTGGCGGCTCGACGACATCACCGGCTGGGAGCCCGACGCAGAGTTCCGCGCCTTCCTCGATGCGGGGGAGGCGCCGATCTATCTCGGCTTCGGCTCGATGCCGTGGGGCGCGGCGCGCAATACCGAGATCATCACCAAGGCGCTGCGCGAATGGGGCGGCCGCGCTGTGGTCGGCAAAGGCTGGGGCGGCATCAAGTCCGAGGACTTGCCGGACACCGTCTACACCATCGACAAGGCGCCCCACACCAAGCTGTTCCCGCTGATGAAGGCGCTGGTCCATCACGGCGGCGCCGGCACCACCTATGCCGGTCTCTATGCCGGCCGCCCGACCTTCGTCGTGCCGCACTTCTTCGACCAGCCCTACTGGGGCCGCCGCATCTACGAACTCGGCTGCGGCCCTGCCCCGGTCCGGCTGCGCAAGCTCACCCCGGGCATCCTCGCTTCGGCGCTGGAAGAACTGGCCACCGACAGCTCATTCGAGATTGCGGCGACCGAACTCCGCGACCGCCTCGTGCTCGAGGATGGCACCGGCCTCGCCGCCGACATCGTCGAAGAGACGATCGAGAGCTACCCCGGCAACCTCTACGACAACGACGATGTGATGGAGACCGCCTCGTGACCGCCTACGATCCGAGCAATATCTTCTCCAGGATCATCAAGGGCGAGATCCCGTCGCACAAGGTCTACGAAGACGCCGACGTGCTGGTGATGATGGACGTCTTCCCGCAGTCCAAGGGCCACGTGCTGATCATCCCCAAGGCCGCCTCGCGCAACCTGCTCGATGCCGATCCCGCCGTGCTCGCCAAGGCGATCGGCCAGGTGCAGCGCGTCGCCAGGGCCACCCAGAGCGCCCTGAGCCCCGACGGCATCCGGGTCGTGCAGTACAACGAAGCGCCGGCCGGCCAGTCGGTGTTCCACCTGCATTTCCACGTCATCCCGGTCTATGAAGGCGTCGAGATTGGCCGCCACGGCCAGGGTAAGGCGGGCGACGCCGAGCTCGCGGCCCAAGCCAAGGCCATCGCTGCCCATCTGACGTGACTCCGGCGCCGCATCTCTCCCTGGGCCTGCTCCTGACCGCTGCCGCGGGCATGATCGACGTCGTCGGCTTCATCGAACTGGGTGGCTTCTATACCTCGTTCATGAGCGGCAACACCACGCAACTGGGCGCCGGGCTCGCTCATCTGGGACCGGCGCTGGCTCTGCCTGCCGGGCTCGTGGTGATGTTCGTCGCGGGCAGCTTTCTTGGCAGCCTGGTCTCCAGCATCGGCCATCGTCGCGGCCGGGTCGGCGTGCTCGCCATCGTCATTGCCGGCCTGCTGATCACCCTGACGCTCCACGCCAACGGCTTTTCCGCCGCCCAGGCGATGCTAGCGCTGGCCGCTGCCGCAGGCGCGCAGAACGCCGTGCTGGCGCAGACCGGCGCTGTCCGGCTCGGCACGACCTTCGTCACCGGTACGCTGTTCGCAGTGGGCCAGGATCTGGCGCGCGCTGTCCGCGGCGAGGCCCCGCCGCTGCGCTGGGCTCAGCATCTGCTGGTCTGGTTCGCCCTGCTGCTCGGCGCCGCCGTCGGGGCCATCGCCTACGGCCACTGGCAGGTGGGGACGCTCATCCTGCCGGGCGCAGTGTACCTGCTGTTCATGGTCGGCTTCATCGTCCGCCGGCCCGGATAGCTCACTGCTTTCCGACTCCCGCCATAGGTGCTAGCCTCGCAACAGTAATGTTCTGAGCATTAGTTCGCCGACATTCTGCGCTAGACTTGCTGGTCCAGGCGTTAGCACCCGATGATGACTGCCTCGCAACTCCGGGCCGCCCGGGCCCTGCTCGGCATCGACCAGAAGACGCTGGCCGAGATGGCCGGCGTGTCGCTGCCGACCATCCAGCGGATGGAGGCCAGCGACGGCACGGTGCGCGGCATCGTCGAAACCCTCACCAAGGTCATCGAAGCGCTGAACGAGGCGGGCGTCGAGTTGATCGGCGAGAACGCCCGCAGCGAAACCGGTGGCCGCGGCGTACGGCTCCGACGACCGACCCCGAAGACCGACTGAGTTCCCGGACGTAACGGGCGATCGCGGCCTCCACCGACAATCGCCGCGCATGCCGCGAAAGGCGATGATCCGATGGCCAGCTCTGCCCCGACTTCCCCCGCTACCCGGCCCGCCGCGCTCACAGACCTGTTCACTCCCAAGCTGGTCACGGTGCTGCGCGAGGGCTACGGCCTCGCCGACCTCAGGGCGGACATTCTCGCCGGACTGACCGTCGCCATTGTCGCGCTGCCGCTCTCCATGGCCATCGCCATCGCTTCGGGCACCACCCCGGAGCGCGGGCTGTTCACGGCGGCGATCGGCGGCTTCCTGATCTCGGCGTTGGGTGGCAGCCGCTTCCAGATCGGCGGACCGGCCGCTGCCTTCACCGTGCTTGTCGCCGCTACCATCAGCCGTCACGGGCTCGACGGGCTGCTGCTCGCCACCATCATGGCTGGAATATTCCTGCTGCTGATGGGTGTGTTCCGCCTCGGCAGCTACATCAAGTTCATCCCGTACCCGGTGACCGTCGGCTTCATCTCCGGCATCGCCGTCATCCTGTTCGTCGGCCAGATCCAGGATCTGTTCGGCCTCAGCCTGCCAACTGCAACCCCTGCCGACATCCTCCCCAAACTCGAGGGGCTCGCGGCAGCCCTCGGCACGACAAGCCCCGCGGCGCTCGGCATAGCGGCCCTCAGCATAGGCGTCATCGTCGGGCTGAGGCGCTGGCGCCCCCACTGGCCGGGCATCCTGATCGCTGTGGTCGCCGCGTCGCTGGCCGGCGCCCTCCTGCACCTGCCGATCGAGACCATCGGCACCCGCTTCGGCGGCATCCCGAGCTCCCTGCCCTTTCCCGCCCTGCCGTCCTTTTCGCTCGACAAAGCCCAGGCCGTCCTGCCCGACGCCCTCTCGTTCGCCTTGCTGGGAGCCATCGAGTCGCTGCTCTCCGCCATGGTGGCCGACGGCATGACCGGCCGGCGGCATCGCTCCAACATGGAGCTGGTGGCTCAGGGCATCGCCAATATCGGATCGGCGCTGTTCGGCGGTATCTGCGCCACCGGCACCATAGCGCGCACCGCCACCAATGTCCGCTCCGGCGCGCGTAGCCCGTTCGCCGGCATGTTCCACTCGATCTTCATCGTGCTATTCATGCTGGTCGCAGCGCCGCTGGCCAGCTTCATCCCGCTCGCCGCTCTTGCGGGTGTGCTGGTCGTCGTTGCCTGGAATATGGCGGAGAAACACGCCTTCGCCACTCTGCTCCGGACCTCGCCGGGCGACGCCGTGGTGCTGCTCGCAACCTTCGGGCTCACGGTGTTCCGTGGCCTCACCGAGGGCATCGTTGTCGGCTTTGCACTCGGCGCGCTGCTCTTCATCCACCGCATGGCGCAGTCGGCCGGCGTCGAGGTGCACGTGCCGCCCGTCCCCGAGGATCAGGCCGACACCGCTGGAGCCGACCGTCGTCCCTACGATCCGGTCATCGCCACCGATCCCAACGTCGCCGTCTACCGCATCACCGGCGCTTTCTTCTTCGGCGCCGCCTCGACGGTCGGCTCGGTCCTCGACCGCATCGCCGACCAGCACCGTGCCTTCGTCATCGACTTCTCCGCTGTGCCCTTCATCGACTCGACCGCCGCCAACACCATCGAGGGCATCGCCCGCAAGGCCGCCCGCCATCATGTCGTGCTGCTGATCTCCGGCACCACGCCCGCGGTACGGAAGTCCCTGACCTCGCACGGCGTAAGGCCGCCGGAAGTGCTCTACGAAAACACCATCGAAGCTGCGATCACCGCAGCGCACCGCGAAATCGCCCGGCGCAGCCGTGCGGAGCCGGCACCCGCTTAGTTCAGGACAGAAACTCGGTCTGCTGCCGCTCGATCACCAGCGAACGGATCGCCACGTTCGGAGGCTGCGCCAGCACGAACAGGATCGCCTCCACCACATCGCGATCGGTCAGCGGATCGGCCGCCCCCCGCGGCGCGTCCCAGCCTTCCTCGACCGGTGAGCTATCCTCGATATGTCCCGGATGCACCGAGGTGACGCGCACGCTGGTGCCGATCATCTCCTCGGTCAACGCCTGCACGAAGCCGTTCTGCGCGTGCTTGGCGGCGACGAACGGCACCGATGAGCCCCGCATCCGCGCGTACGGCAGCCCGCTCATCGACACGACCGTGTGGATGTCTGCCTCCGGCCGCTTCAGCAGAAGCGGCAACAGCCGGCGGGTCAGCGCCATGGTGCCGGTCACCGTGGAGTCGACGATCGCAGCGATCTGCGCATCGGTCATCGCGGGAAAGGCGCCACCTACCCATTGCGACCCCGAGTTGACCAGAATGTCGAGGTTGGGGCAGACCGAAGTGATCTTGCTCGCCGCGCCGGCCAGCGATACCGGCTCAGCCAGGTCGCATACAAAGGCATCCGGCCGCCGACCGGTGCGCTTCTCGATGATGTCGGCGGTGACCCCGATCCCCGCCGCGTTCCGACCCAGCAGCAATGGGACCATCCCTCGGTCGGCAGCCACGATGGCCAAGGCCGCGCCCAGTCCCCTTGCCGCGCCGGTTATGGCGATCGTCTTGCCCTCAAGTCCCATTCATCCCTCCCCAAGTGCTTGCCCCAAGAAAAAGGCCGGGATCGCTCCCGGCCTTGCCTAGTCCCTGCATGGGAACTCAGTTCTTCTCTTCCGCCGGCTTGTCAGCCACCTTGGCTTTCTTGGCCTTCGGTGCCGGGATCGCCTTGGGTCGGGCCGGACGCGGCGGAATAGCGATCAGCTCGAGCTTGGCGTCCGTGCCGACGCCGACCACCGCAACGGTGACCGAGCCGCCATTCTGCAGCTCGCCGAACAGCACCTGGTCGGCCAGCGGCTTCTTGACGTACTCCTGGATCACGCGGCCCAATGGACGCGCACCCATCTTCTCGTCGTAGCCGCGAACGGCCAGCCACTCGGCAGCTTCCGGGGTCAGCTCGATAGTGACGCCACGCTCGGCCAGCTGGCCTTCGAGCTGCAGCACGAACTTCTCCACCACGCGGCGCACCGTCGAGGGCGGCAGCGGGCCGAACGAGATGATGGCGTCGAGACGGTTGCGGAACTCCGGCGTGAACATCCGGTTGACCGCTTCCTCGTCGTCACCCTGCTCGCGCTTGCGGCCAAAGCCGATCGGCGACTTGGAGAGCTCCATGGCCCCGACGTTCGAGGTCATGATCAGGATGACGTTGCGGAAGTCGACCGACTTGCCGTTGTGGTCCGTCAGCTTGCCGTGGTCCATCACCTGCAACAGGATGTTGAACAGGTCCGGGTGCGCCTTCTCGATTTCGTCGAGCAACACCACGCAGTGCGGATGCTGGTCCACGCCATCGGTGAGCAGGCCGCCCTGGTCGAAGCCGACATAGCCCGGAGGGGCGCCGATAAGGCGCGAAACTGTGTGCCGCTCCATGTACTCCGACATGTCGAAGCGCAGCAGTTCCACACCAAGCGTGTCCGCCAGCTGCTTTGCCACTTCGGTCTTGCCGACGCCGGTCGGGCCGGTGAACAGGTACGAGCCGATCGGTTTTTCCGGTTCGCGGAGGCCGGCACGCGCCAGCTTGATCGCAGAGGCGAGCGCGGAGATCGCCGCGTCCTGCCCGAACACCACACGCTTGAGGTTGTTCTCGAGGTTGGCCAGCAGCTCCGTGTCCGACTTCGACACCGACTTGGGCGGGATGCGGGCCATCGTCGCGATGGTCTGCTCGATATCCTCCACGTCGATGATCGTCTTGCGATTCTCCGGCGTCAGCAGCATCTGGCTGGCGCCGGTCTCGTCGATCACGTCGATCGCCTTGTCCGGGAGCTTGCGGTCATTGATATACCGCGCGCTCAGCTCGACGGCCGCCTTCAGCGCCTCATCGGTGTACTTGATCTTGTGGTAGTCCTCGAAATACGGACGCAGGCCCTTCACGATCTCGATCGCATCGGGGATCGTCGGCTCGGCAACGTCGATCTTCTGGAAGCGGCGGACGAGTGCCCGGTCCTTCTCGAAGAACTGCCGGTATTCCTTGTACGTGGTCGAGCCGATGCAGCGGATGTTGCCCGAAGCCAGAGCCGGCTTCAGCAGGTTCGATGCATCGAGCGCGCCGCCCGAGGTGGCGCCGGCGCCGATCACGGTGTGGATCTCGTCGATGAACAGGATCGCGTCCGGGTGCTTCTCGAGCTCCTTCATCACGGCCTTCAGCCGCTCTTCGAAGTCGCCGCGATAGCGGGTGCCAGCCAGCAGCGAGCCCATGTCGAGTGAGTAGATCACGGCCTCGCGCAGCACCTCGGGCACGTCACCCTCGATGATCTTGCGGGCCAAGCCCTCGGCAATGGCGGTCTTGCCCACGCCGGCATCGCCGACATAGAGCGGGTTGTTCTTCGAGCGGCGGCAAAGGATCTGGATCGTCCGGCGCAGTTCGGCGTCGCGGCCGATCAGCGGATCGATCTTGCCGGCCTTGGCCTTGTCGTTGAGGTTGACGCAGAAGTCGGCCAGCGCCGAACTCTGGCCATTCCCGGCGCGTTCGCCTTCCTCGCCCTGCCCGTTGCCGGTGGGGGCCTCGGCGCCGCGCACGCGACGTTCCTCGGTCTGGCCGGACTTGGTGATGCCGTGCGAGATGAAATTGACCGCGTCGAGCCGCGTCATGTCCTGCTGCTCGAGGAAGTAGGCGGCGTGGCTCTCGCGCTCGGCAAAGATGGCGACGAGCACGTTGGCACCCGTAACCTCTTCCTTGCCGGACGATTGCACATGGATCACGGCGCGCTGGATGACGCGCTGGAACGCCGCCGTCGGCCGCGCGTCCTGCCCGTTGGGCACCACGAGGCTGTCGAGCTCCTCGTTGATGAAGTCCTCGAGGTCGGACTTCAGCGCTTCGATGTCGACGTCGCAACCGGTCAGCACCGCGATGGTGTCACGGTCGTCGGTCAGGGCAAGCAGCAGGTGCTCCAGGGTCGCAAACTCATGAGCCCGTTCACGGGCCAGGTTCATCGCCTGATGGAGGGCCTTCTCAAGTCCGCGGGAGAAAGAGGGCATATGTCGGTTCCTATTGCTTTTCCATCACGCACTGAAGTGGGTGCTGGTTCTTGCGGGCCGCGTCCATGACTCTGGTGACCTTGGTCTCGGCCACCTCGAAGGGAAATACGCCACATTCGCCGACGCCCTGGTTGTGGACGTGAAGCATGATGCGCATGGCCTCTTCGCGGGTCTTGTTGAACACATCCTGCAGCACCAGGACGACGAACTCCATCGGAGTGTAATCGTCGTTGAGCAGCAGCACCCGATAAAGGCTGGGCCGTTTGCTCTTGGTCTTCGGCTTCGTGATGGTCGCCGTTTCGTTCTTATTCCCCCCGGTCCCATTGCTGCTCTTGCCGTCATCGTCTGCGCCGCGCAGCGGCACGCCGGATGCACCAGTCGTTCGGAGCGTCAGGTCGATGGCTGCACGCATGGCTCGGGTCTGGGGAAGATCGGTTCGAAGCAGCATGGTGAGGCCATTATGTAGGCAAAACTCTCCGGCTGTTAAGTGCCGAAGTACCTAAACTTTGGAGCAGGTACCCCGGGTCACATCCGCTTAACCAAGTGCCCGAAATCCATCGCATTTTACGGAATGGTAAGACCGACTGCCTAAGGTGCAGGGTGACAGGGAGCGTGGCTGGTCTCGTTTGGGGAGGACCTGCCGCCGCTTCTCCAAGAGTAGAGTACGGGCGGCGTTACCGCCCGAGAGTAGTTGGAGTACCGGGTGCTTTCGCAAAAGCATTTTTCCCTTACGCGCGTGCTGTTTTCGCGCCTCGCGGCAGCGATCATGCTGGCCATCGCACTGGTCTTGCCGATGGTCTCAGCGGCCGATGCCGCCTCCGTGCCGCGCAAGTTCGCGGGCATCGTGGTCGACGCCAAATCCGGCAAGATACTGTACGAAAGCTCGGCCAACGCCGCACGCTATCCGGCATCGGTCACCAAGGTGATGACCCTCTACATCCTGTTCCAGGAACTCGAGGCCGGTAACATTACCTTGAAGACCAAGTTCAAGGTCTCGAAATACGCCGCCCAGGCGGTACCGACCAAGCTCGGCATCAAGGCCGGCTCGACCATCACCGTCGAGAACGCCATCAAGGCGATCGTCACCATCTCCGCCAACGATATTGCCCGCGTCATCGCCGAGAACATCTCCGGCTCCGAAAGCGCGTTCGCCAAGCGCATGACCTCTACCGCCAAGGCCCTCGGCATGTCCGCCACCACCTACCGCAACGCCTCCGGCCTGCCGGACAAGGGCCAGGTGACCACGGTGCGCGACCAGGCCACCCTCGGCATCGCCGTTTACCAGCACTTCCCGAACTACTACGAGTTCTTCCAGACCAAGAGCTTCTCGTACGGCAAGCGCACCTACGGCAACCACAACCGCCTGCTCGGCAGCAATGGCGTGGACGGCATCAAGACCGGCTACACCAATGCCTCCGGCTTTAACCTGCTGACCGCGGCTCGTGCCGATGGCCACCACATCGTCGTCGCCGGCTTCGGCTTCGATTCCAGCGGCGCCCGCGACAGTAAGGTGCGCGAACTGGTCAAGAAGTACCTGCCCAAGAGCCGCAGCGGCGGCTATCTCGACGTCGCGATGATCCCGCAGCCGGGCCGCAAGGGCCCTACCGTCATGGTCGCCTCTGCTGACCCCGTGCC
>JBKJMF010000282.1:0-5049 GCA_046596525.1 Devosia sp.
AGCGCATAGACCGCGTAGCCCCACTGCGCGTTCAGCTCCGCCACCTGCCAGGTCAGCCACTGGTCGACCAGCCCCCGCTCCTTCACCGCCACCGGCCACAATCCACTGCGGCGGGACTCCGACAGATACCGCATGATGGCGTTGCTCTCCCACAGCACGAACCCCTCGTCGACGATCACGGGCACCTGCGCATTGGGGTTGAGCGCCAGGAACTCCGGCACCTTGGGGTCGCGGACCGGCATCCCCCAGTCCTCGGTTTCATAGTCAATGCCGATCAGGTCGGCCGTCCATCGCACCTTCCGGACATTGATCGAGGTCACCCGGCCGAGAATCCTCAGCGTTCCCATACTCACCTCTCCTTAACCCTGACCCGGCAATCGTTGCCGCTTTTTGCATTATGCAACGGCCGGTTAATGACTTGTTTACCATCCACTGGGTAATTTTTGCCTATGGGCTCGGTGCGTTTGCGCGCACCCAAGAATAACAAGGGTACGGTCCGCGTGGACGGGTTGCTGCAGTTTTTCAACCGCCTCGGTTTGGCGCGCGTCGCCGCCATGGCCGTCATCGCTGTGCTCATGCTGGGGTTCTTCGGCTTCCTCATCATGCGCGCCTCGACGCCGCCTTTGGCGCCGCTTTACTCCGGCCTCTCCTTCGAGGATTCGGCGGCCATCGTCACCGAACTCCAGACTCAGAACGTGAATTACGAAATCCGCGGCGAAGGCGACACCATACTGGTGCCGCGCGACCAGATCACCCAAATCCGTATGTCGCTCGCCCAGGACGGCCTGCCCACCCGCGGCCAGGTCGGCTACGAGATCTTCGACCAGCAGTCGACGCTCGGCGCCACCAGCTTCGTCCAGAACATCAACAATGTCCGCGCGCTGGAAGGCGAACTCGCCCGCACCATCTCCTCGCTCGCCCGCATCAAGAGCGCCCGTGTCCACCTCGTCCTGCCCGAGCGCGCCTTGTTCAGCCGCGAGCAGAAGGACCCCACGGCTTCGATCGTTCTCGCCGTCCGCGGCGAACTTTCGGCCGGCGAAATCCGCGCCATCCAGCATCTCGCCGCCTCCGCCATCGAGGGCCTGACCCCGGCCCGCGTCTCGGTGGTCGACGACACCGGGCGCCTGCTCGCCTCCGGCGCCGGCAACGGCCCCGAGGACATCATCGCCGGCGAGACCGAGGAACGCACCCTTAACGTCGAGACCCGCCTGCGCGGCCGCGTCGAAGACCTGCTCGCCAATATCGTCGGCTCCGGGCGCGCCCGCGTCCAGGTCTCCGCCGAACTCGACCTGAACCGGCTGAGCAAGACCTCCGAGACGTTCGACCCAAACAGCCAGGTGATCCGCTCCACCCAGACCCGCGACCTCGCCAACTCCGCCAAGAATGGCGACAGCGGCCAGGTCAGCGTCTCCAACGAACTGCCCGGCGCTTCAGCCAATACCGGCAGCGGCTCTTCGACCAGCGAGCAGGCCTCGACCACCGAAGAGACCACCAATTTCGAGATCTCCAAGGTCACCGAGACCGCGTTGACCGAGGCCGGCGGCATCAAGCGGCTGTCCATCGCCGTGGTCGTCGATGGTACTTACGTCGCCGACGCCAACGGCAACTCGGTCTACACCCCGCGCGCCCAGGCGGAGATCGACCAGATCACCGCGCTGGTGAAATCCGCCGTCGGGTTCTCCGATACCCGCGGCGACCAAGTGCAGGTCGCCAACCTGCAGTTCGCCGACCGGCCGGAACTCGCAGCTGCCGGCACCAGCGAACCGGGCCTCCTCGATTTCACCCGCGACGACCTGATGAACTGGGCCGAGATGGCGGTCACCCTGCTGATCGCCCTGGCGCTGGTGTTCTTCGTTCTCCGCCCACTTCTGAAGCGCGTGCTGGCGCCTGAGCCCAAGACCCTGGCGCTGCCCGCCAGTGCCGAATTCGGCGGCCATCCCGGCGCCGGCGGTCCGGGCAATTTCGGCTCCAATGCCATTGTCTCGACGCTCCCCAATCTCAACGGCGAATACACCGAAGAGGAAGAGCCGAGGAAGCCCCCGCGCGTCCCCGCCTGGATGAACAACGCCAAGTCGATGGGCGAGAGCCAGGCGCAGACGCTGAAGACCGTTGGCCAGCTGGTCGACGAAAACCCCAAGCAGGCCGCGCTGATCGTCCGCGACTGGCTGGCATCCGCCACATGAGGACTTTCTAGATGGCCGCCGCCGCCCTGGCCCAATCCGATACGGTGATGAAGCAGCTGGTCATCGGTTCCGATGCCAGCCAGCGCGCCCTCGCCGGCGACGAGAAGGCGGCCGTGCTGCTGCTGGCGCTCGGCCCGGATTTCGGCAAGCCGATTCTCGAAGAGCTCGACGAGATGGAGATCCGCCAGCTGTCGCGCGCCATGGTGCGGCTCGGGCCGATCACCCAGGACATGCTGGACTCACTGCTCGTCGAGTTCGTCACCCGCGTCTCCTCCAACGGCACCATTGCCGGCAATTCCGACACCACCGAGCGCCTGCTGCTGTCGTTCCTGTCGCAGGATCGCGTCGACACGATCATGGAGGAAATCCGCGGTCCGGCCGGCCGCAACATGTGGGAGAAGCTGTCGAACGTTCAGGAGGACGTGCTCGCCAGCTACCTGAAGAACGAGTACCCGCAGACCATCGCCGTGGTGCTCTCGAAGATCGCCACCGACCATGCCGGCAAGGTGCTCGGCTCCCTCCCCGAGGAGCTGGCGATGGAAGTCGTGCAGCGCATGCTGTCGCTCGACCCGGTGCAGAAGGAAATCCTCGAAAAGATCGAGACGACGCTCCGCACCGAGTTCATGTCGACCCTCAGCCACACCAAGCGCCGCGACAGCCACGAGCAGATGGCCGAGATCTTCAACTCCTTCGACCGCCAGACCGAGGCCCGTTTCATCACCACCCTCGAAGAGCGCGACCGCGACGGCGCCGACCGCATCAAGGCGCTGATGTTCACCTTCGAGGATCTGGCGCGCCTGGAAGCCTCGGCGATCCAGACCCTGGTCCAGAAGATGGACAAGAAGGAACTCGGGTTGGCCCTCAAGGGCGCCAACGACACGGTGAAAGAGGTGTTCTTCGCCAACATGTCGGCCCGCGCCGGCAAGATGCTGAAGGACGACATGGAGGCCATGGGCCCAGTCCGCCTGAAGGATGTCGACGAATCGCAGGGCCGCATGGTCGCCACCGCCAAGGATCTCGCCGCCAAGGGCGAGATCGTCATCACCAAGGGCAAGGCCGATGAAGAGATGATCGGCTGATGAGCGCCGCCCCCGCCAAATTCACCTTCGATCTCGACCTCGGCCGCCGCCAGGAGCGCAACTCGCTGGTCACCGAGACCGCCATGGCCGCGCTGCTCGAGGAAGCCCGCCGCGAAGGCCACGAAGCCGGTCTCGCGGAGGGCGAACGCACTGCCGTCGCCAAGGCCGCCAAGGCCGAAGCCGCCGCCGCCGAGTCGCTGGCCGTCCGCGTCGCCGCCATGGCCGCGAATATCGACGATGCGCGGAAGCAAACCATCGCCGAGGCCGTCGGGCTGTCGCTGTCGATCGCCCGCAAGCTCGCCGGCGGCCTGATCGCCCGCGAGCCGACCGCCGAAATCGCGGCGCTGGTCGCCGAATGCATGGCGACGCTCGATGGCGTGCCGCACCTCGTCATCCGCTGCGACCCGGCGCTCGCCGAAGCCGTGCGCGATCTCGCGACGGCGCGGATGACCACCTCCGGCTTCACCGGCCGCCTCGTCGTCCTCGGCGATCCCGATATCGCCGTCGGCGACGCCCGCATCGAGTGGGCCGATGGCGGCGTGGTCCGCGACATCCGCAAGCTGAGCGCCGAGATCGACGCTCGCATCACTGAATACTTCGCCGCCCGCGGCATCCGAACCGAGGAGACCGAGCAATGAGCACCGGCGACACAGGCACCGGCGTCACCTTCGAGGAGATGACCGCTCCCGGCCGCGAAGGCCACATCCCGCCCGGCGAAAAGACCGCCGCCGATCTCGAAGCCGTGTTCGACGTCCCCGTCCGCATCTCCGTCGTCCTCGGCCGCGCCAAGGTCCCCGTCGCGAGCCTGCTCAAGATGGACGTGGGCAGCGTCGTCGAGCTCGACCGGCAGGTTGGCGAGGCCGTCGAAATCTACGTCAACGACCGCCTCGTCGCGCGCGGCGAAATCGTCCTCGTCGAGAACCGTCTCGGCGTCACCATGACCGAAATCATCAAGGCAGCCTGATCATGCGGCTTCTTATCGTCGGTGCCCTCGAAGGCCAGCTCACCACCGCCACCAAGCTCGCCATGGATGGCGGCGCCAAGGTTGCCCACGCCCCCTCGATCGAGATCGCGCTCGCCAGCCTCCGCGCCGGCCGTGGCGCCGACCTGCTGCTGGTCGATGTGATGATGGATATCGCCGGCCTGATCGCCGGGCTCGATGCCGAGCGCATAGTTATCCCCGTGGTCGCCTGCGGCACCGAAAGCAACGCCGCCGCCGCTGTCAGCGCCATCCGCGCCGGCGCTAAGGAATACATCCCGCTCCCGCCCGACGCCGAGCTGATCGCCGCCGTCATCGCCGCCGTGGCCCGCGAATCCGCCGATTTCCTCTATCGCGACGCGGTGATGGCCCGCGTCGTCCAGCTCGCCGACCAGGTGGCGCGATCCGACGCCTCGGTGCTGATCACCGGCGAAAGCGGCACCGGCAAGGAGGTGATGGCGAAGTACCTCCACTCTCGTTCCAAGCGCGCCAGCCGCTCCTTCATCTCGATCAACTGCGCCGCCATCCCCGAAGCGCTGCTCGAAAGCGAACTGTTCGGTCACGAGAAGGGCGCCTTCACCGGCGCCATTGCCCGCCGCATCGGCAAGTTCGAGGAAGCCACCGGCGGCACACTGCTGCTCGACGAAATCTCCGAGATGGATTTCCGCCTGCAGGCAAAACTCCTGCGCGCCCTGCAGGAGCGGCTGATCGACCGCGTCGGCGGCACCAAGCCCGTGCCGGTCGATATCCGCATCATCGCCACCTCCAACCGCAACCTCAACGACGCGGTCAAGCAGGGGACGTTCCG
>JBKJMF010000300.1:0-3463 GCA_046596525.1 Devosia sp.
TGCTCGCCGCGCAGAACCTGCTGCGGCGGTTCTTCCTCGAGACTACCGGTGAGGGCGAGCGGCTGACGAGGGAGGTGGCATGAACAAGCAATCTCCGATCACCACCTCGCCGCTGCATGTCTCCACGCCGCACGATTCCGCCATCAAGCAGGTGGCGGGGCGGGCCGATTACATCGACGATCTGGTCGAGCCCGAGGGCACGCTGCACGCCTATCTCGGTCTTTCCACCAAGGCCCACGCCGAGATCGCCTCGATCAACCTCGAAGCCGTTCGCAACGCGCCGGGCGTCATCGGGGTGCTGACGGCTGAGGATATACCGGCCGAGAATGATGTCAGCTCCGTGCACAAGCACGATGAGCCGGTGTTTGCCACCACCCACGTCGTCACCTGGGGGCAGCCGCTGTTCGCGGTGATCGGTCGGACACGCGAGGCGGCACGCCGGGCGGCGAAGCTGGTGAAGATCGAATATCGCGACCTGGCGCACATCACCGATGTCGATGCGGCGCTGGCCGCCGGCGGCAAGGTGGTGACCGAGCCGCTGAAGCTCGAGCGCGGCGATGTCGATGCGGGGCTTGCGGGTTCGCAGCACCGGGCCAAGGGTCGGGTGCGGATTGGCGGGCAGGAGCATTTCTATCTCGAAAGCCAGGCGGCGCTCGCCATTCCGGGCGAAGACGACGAAGTCATCATCCACGCCTCGACCCAGCACCCAACCGAAATCCAGGTGATGGTGGCGCAGGTGCTCGGCGTCCCGCATGCGGCGGTGACGGTGAACATGCGCCGCATGGGCGGCGGCTTCGGCGGCAAGGAAACGCAGGGCAACCTGTTCGCCGTGGTCGCTGCGGTTGCAGCCAAGAAGTTCAACAAAGCGGTGAAGATCCGCCCCGACCGCGACGACGATTTCCAGATCACCGGCAAGCGCCACGATTTCGTGGTCGACTACGATGTCGGCTACAATGCCGACGGCAAGATCCAGGCGGTGACGGCGACCTACGCCGCGCGCTCCGGCTATTCGGCCGACCTCTCCGGCCCGGTGACCGACCGGGCGTTGTTCCACTGCGATAATGCCTATTGGTACCCGGCTGTGCGGGTTAACTCGCTGCCGCTGTTCACCAACACGGTCTCCAACACCGCGTTCCGCGGCTTCGGCGGGCCGCAAGGGATCATCGCGGCGGAGCGGTGGATCGAGGATATCGCCTACGCGCTGGGCAAGGATCCGCTGGAGATCCGCAAGGCGAATTTCTACGGCACCGACACCGACAACGTGACGCCGTACCACCAGGTGGTCGAGGACAACGTCATCCATCGGGTGATCGAGGACCTCGAGCAGAGCTCGGACTATCAGGCGCGCCGTGCCGCCATCCTCGAATTCAACAAGGCCAGCAAGGTGCTCAAGAAGGGCATCGCCATGGTGCCGGTGAAGTTCGGCATCTCGTTCACCGCCACCTGGCACAACCAGGCCGGCGCGCTGGTGCACGTCTATCGCGACGGCTCGATTCATCTCAGCCACGGCGGCACCGAGATGGGGCAGGGGCTGCACATCAAGGTGATGCAGGTGGTTGCCGACGCCTTTGGCGTGCCGGTGGATCGGGTGCAGATCACTGCCAGCAATACCGGTAAGGTGCCCAACACCTCGGCCACCGCCGCCTCGTCGGGCACCGACCTCAACGGCATGGCGGCGCTCGATGGCGCCAACCAGATCAAGGCGCGAATGGCCGCGCATGCGGCCTTCATCTACGAGGTCGAGCCCTCCGAAGTGCAGTGGGAGTTCGGCGGCGTCCGCTGCGGCCAGCAGTTCGTGCCGTTCGACGAGCTGGCCACCTCGTGCTGGATGAACCGCGTGCAGCTTTCGGCCGCCGGGTTCTACAAGACCCCGAAGATCCATTGGGATCGGGCCACCGGCCGCGGGCATCCGTTCTACTATTTCGCCTATGGCGCCGCGGCGTCCGAGGTGACCATCGATACGCTGACCGGCGAGTATCAGATCGACCGCTCGGACGTGCTCGAGGATGTCGGACGCTCGCTCAACCCGGCGATCGATATCGGCCAGGTGGAAGGCGGTTTCATCCAGGGCGTCGGCTGGCTGACGACTGAAGAGCTATGGTGGGACGACAAGGGCCAGCTCCGCACCCACGCGCCCTCGACCTACAAGATTCCGGTCGCATCCGACGTGCCGCGCATCTTCAACGTGAAGCTCGCCGAGTGGAGCATCAACAAGGAGCCGGCGATCGGACGCTCCAAGGCCGTCGGCGAACCACCGCTGGTGCTCGGCTATTCGGTGGTCGAGGCGCTGTCGATGGCCGTGGCCTCGGTGGCCGACTACAAGATCGCGCCGCAGCTCGATATGCCGGCCACCCCCGAGCGCGTGCTGATGGGCGTCGAGCGGATGCGAAAAGGGCGCGCAACGTGAGCATCTCCCCACAGGAGATACGCACCTTCCTTGCCGCCAACCCCGCGGCCATTGTCGCAGAACTCACCGCCGTCCGTGGCTCGTCGCCGCGCGAGACGGGGACGTTCATGCTGATTTCGCCAGATGCGCAGACCGGCACCATCGGCGGAGGCGCGCTCGAATACATGGTGATCGACCGTGCCCGGCAGGTGCTGCGCAATGGCAAGCACGAGGATAGCCTCGATATCCCCCTCGGCCCCGAGATTGGGCAGTGCTGCGGCGGCCGGGTGGATGTGGCGCTGAAGCGGCTGACACCGGCGATCGCGAAGACGCTGGTCACCCGGCTCGAGGCCGAACTCGCCACCCGCAGACATGTCTACCTCTTCGGCTCCGGCCATGTCGGGCACGCACTGGCGCGCGCGCTCTCGGCGTTGCCGTTGCAGGTGCATGTGGTCGACACTCGTCCCGATGAACTGGTGAACCTGCCCGAAAACGTCGAAACCTACGCTGTGGCGATGCCCGAGGCCGTGGTGCGGTCGGCACCGCAGGGGAGCGCCTTCGTCATCCTCACGCACGATCACGCTCTGGATTTCCTGATCGCCGCCGAGGCGCTGCAGCGGGCCGATGCGCCCTACATCGGCATGGTCGGTTCGAAGACCAAGAAGGCCCGGTTCCGCAGCTGGTATCTCGAAGAGAACTACCCGGCCGGGCCGCTCGGCCGGCTGGTGCTGCCCATCGGCGGCAAGGCGTTCCCCGATGGGCTTGGGGACAAGCGCCCCGAAGTCATCGCGGCGCTGGCGGCGGCGGAAATTCTGGTCCACATTGGCCGGCGGGAAGTCGAAGATCTGAAGGCGCGGCCGGCCACCGTAACGAAGTCGGGAGCCGCTGTTGGACAGTAGCATCGCGCCGCGCCTGCAACTGACGGGTATCACCAAGCGCTTCCCCGGCGTACTCGCCAATGACAGCGTTTCGTTCTCCGTCCTGCCCGGCGAGATCCACGCATTGCTCGGCGAAAACGGCGCCGGCAAGTCCACGCTGGTCAAGATGATCTACGGGATCATGCCGCCGGATGCGGGC
>JBKJMF010000309.1:0-9224 GCA_046596525.1 Devosia sp.
AGCGTCTGGTTCTCGGGCTGGATTTTTACGCGTTCCTTGGCTTCGAGTGCCTGGTGCAGGCCTTCGGAGTAGCGGCGGCCCGGCATCATGCGGCCGGTGAACTCGTCGATGATCACCACTTCGTCGTTGCGGACGATGTAGTCCTTCTCGCGCTGGAACATCCTGTGAGCACGCAGCGCCGAATTCAGATGGTGGACCAGCGCTACGTTCTCGATGTCGTAGAGGTTATCGCCCTTCAGCTGCCCGTTCTCGATCAGCGCCGCCTCGAGCTTTTCGATGCCCTGGTCGGTGAAGGTGGCGGAACGCTGCTTTTCGTCGATCTCGTAGTCGCCCTCGCCGAGCACCGGGATCAAGAGGTCCGCCATCTCGTACAGCGAAGAGCGATCGGACGAGGGGCCGGAAATGATCAGCGGGGTCCGCGCTTCGTCGATGAGGATCGAGTCCACTTCGTCGACGATGGCGTATTCGTGGCCGCGCTGGGTCATCTGGTCGCGGCTGTATTTCATGTTGTCGCGCAGGTAGTCGAAGCCGAACTCGTTATTGGTGCCGTAGGTCACGTCGGCGGCGTAGGCGGCCTTGCGCTCGGCATCGTCGATGCCGTGAACAATGATGCCGGTGGTCAGGCCGAGGAAGCGGTAGATCTGGCCCATCCAGGCCATGTCGCGGCGCACCAAATAGTCGTTGACGGTGACGAGGTGGACGCCTTTGGCCGGCAGGGCGTTGAGATAGACCGCGAGGGTCGCGACCAGGGTCTTGCCTTCACCGGTCTTCATTTCGGCGATCGAGCGGTTGTTCAGCACCATACCGCCGATCAGCTGCACGTCGAAATGGCGCATGCCGAGGACGCGTTTCGAGGCCTCGCGCACAGTGGCGAAAGCGGGCTCGAGAATGTCGTCGAGGGTCTTGCCTTCGGCCAGAAGGGCCCGGAATTCGACGGTCTTGGCCTTAAGCTCGTCGTCGGTGAGCTTTTCGAACTGGGGCTCCAGCGCGTTGATAGCCTCGACCCGCGGAAGGTACTTCTTCACCTGGCGATCGTTCGCCGAACCGAAGATCGCCTTGGCGATTGCAGCCAGTACCATTCGTGTCGTCCTTTGATTGTTCAGGGCCGGGTGGCGCAAACGCGCTTCATGTCATCCGGCAGGCGGCGGGGTCCTCACCCGTCAACACTCTTTGAAGTGGTGCGACATGTAAGAGCGGGTGTTTTGCTTGTCAACGGAACGCAAATGGGCGAAACCTCCCCGGCCGCGGGCCGGGGGCTCTGCGCCATACGAGGAGAATTCCCAATGCATGACCACGCCCCACGGGGTTTCCGCAAAGTTCTGAAGACCCTGGCCGGCACTCTGCTGCTCGGTACGGCCCTCAGCTTCGCCCCCGCCGCCGCCTTCGCCCAGGACGCTGCGGCGCCTGCCGCGCCAGCCGCTGCTGCGCCCGCCGCAGCGCCGGAGACGGTGGTCGCGACTATCGGCGACCTGACAATTACCGAGGCCGACCTGGCGTTTGCCGCCGAGGACCTGCAGCAGGAACTGCAGCAGGTGCCGGCCGAAGAGCGCCGGGCTTTCCTCGTCACCGTGTTGATTGACATGAAAGTGATGGCCAAGGCGGCGAAAGAAGCCGGTATGGCCGACACCGACCTGTTCAAGCGCCGCCTGACTTACCTCGAGGAGCGCACGCTGCGCCGCGACTACTTCACCCAGAAGATCGCCGCCTCGGTGACCGAGGAGTCGATCAAGGCGGCCTATGACGAGTACGTCAAGGACTTCAAGCCGGTCGAAGAAGTGCATGCGCGCCACATCCTCGTTGCTACCGAGGAAGAAGCCAAGGCGGTCAAGGCCGAGCTCGACGGCGGCAAGCCGTTCGAAGTGTTGGCCATGGAAAAGACAACCGATCCGTCGGGCAAGCAGAACGGCGGTGATCTCGGCTTCTTCTCGAAGGGCATGATGGTCCCCGAGTTCGAGGCCGTGGCCTTCACGCTCGAGCCGGGCAAGATTTCCGATCCGGTGCAGAGCCAGTTCGGCTGGCACATCATCAAGCTCGAGGAAAAGCGCATGAGCGCGCCGCCGCCGATCGAGCAGTTGGAGCAGCAGCTCGGCCAGCAGGTGATGTTCAAGGCGTTTGACGCCTCGGTCGCGGCGCTGAAGAAGGACCTCACGCTCGAGATCCCGGATGCGGCCCTCGCCGAAGGCGTCAAGAAGCAGTCGACGCCCGAAGCTGAAGGCGCAGCCGGCACCGCGCCGTAAGGCAGCCAGACCTGCCATGATTGGGGCCGCCTGGTGAACACCGGGCGGCCTTTTGCTATTTCAGCATGCCGCGCGTCATGATCGCGGCGAGGTTGCGGATTTCGTCGTGGGCGCTCTGCAGTCTGCCGGTCAGCAGCAGTTCCCAGGCAAAGGCGGAGAGCATTTCCGTGGCGGCGAGGCTGTCGACTTCCTCGCATACTTCGCCACGCGTCTTGGCACGTTCGAGCATGATCGAGGTGTGTTCGACGAGCCGTATCGTTCATATGGGATCTACAAATGTCCGTTCAATCCTCCGTCACTGCCGCCGCCACGCCGGTCCGCCCCGCCACCCCGTCCTTCGCCGCCCGCTCGCGGATGGCTATGGTCGTGTTCATCGCCGTTTATCCGCTTGTCACGGCGCTGATCTATATCATCTTCCCGCTCACCGAGGGTTGGCAGGCTTGGCAGCGCACGCTGGTGCTCGTGCCATTGGTGGTCGTCAGTCTCGTCTATGTCGTCATCCCGACGATCCAGGCGCGTTTTGGCCGCTTTACTGCGACGGGTAAGCGCTGAGCCGATCGAACTGATTGCGACTTGCTTCAGATCGAGCCTTGAGGCAAACGGATGGGCCTATTGTCGCCGTACAGGACGCAACATGGCCCATCCCGTTTCTCCCCTCGCGCCCAAGACTTACCCGGAACTGCCGGATGTCGCCGGCGTTCGGTTCGCGACGGCCGAAGCCGGAATCAAATACAAGAATCGCACAGACGTTCTGCTCGTCGCCATGGACGAGGGTACTGTTGTTGCCGGTGTGCTGACCCGTTCGAAATGTCCCTCGGCCGCAGTCGACTGGTGCCGGCAGAATTTGGGCGGCGGCAAGGCGCGGGCGCTGCTGGTCAATTCGGGCAATGCCAATGCCTTCACCGGCCAGAAGGGCCGCGCTTCGGTTGCCCTGTCCGCCGATATCGTCGCCAAGGCGCTCGATGTTGCGCCGGCTGAAATCTTCCTCGCCTCCACCGGCGTCATCGGCGAGCCGCTCGACGCGCAGAAGTTCGCCGGCGTCACCTCCGATATGGCGACGCGCCTCGCGCCGGGTCCGTGGATGGATGCCGCCAAGGCGATCATGACCACCGACACCTTCGCCAAGGTCGCGACCGCCACCGTCGAGTTCGACGGCGTGCCAGTCGTGATTTCCGGCATCGCCAAGGGTTCGGGCATGATCGCGCCCGACATGGCGACCATGCTGAGCTTCGTGTTCACCGATGCACCGATCGCGGCCGGCGTGCTGCAGGGCCTGCTGCAGCCGGCGATCGATACGAGTTTCAACGCCGTCACCGTCGACAGCGACACCTCGACCTCCGACACCTGCCTGGTGTTTGCGACCGGCAAAGCGGATATCGCGCCGATCAGTTCGGCCAGCGATCCGCGCGCCGAAGTGTTCGCCGAGGCGCTGGCCGACGTGCTGCATGAACTCGCCATCCACGTGGTGCGCGACGGCGAGGGCGCCACCAAGATGGTCACCGTCTCTGTCGAGGGCGCCGAGAGCGACAAGAGTGCTTTCCGGATTGCCCAGTCGATCGCAAATTCGCCGTTGGTCAAGACCGCCATTGCCGGCGAGGACGCTAACTGGGGCCGCATCGTCATGGCGGTGGGTAAGGCCGGCGAGCCGGCCGACCGCGACAAGCTCGAGATCAGCTTTGGCGAGATCCGCGTCGCCACGCAGGGCGAGCGCGACCCGGCCTACAGCGAAGCGGCGACCAGCGCCTACATGAAGAATGAGGATATCGAGGTGCGCATCGGCCTCGGTCTCGGCGCCGGAACGGCGACCGTCTACACCTGCGACCTGACGCACGGTTACATCACCATCAACGGCGATTACAGGTCCTGATGGTTCCGCTGAGCGTCAGTCAGATCGAGGGCGCTACCCTCACCGCATGGCCGGCCCTCAAGCAGGCGCAGGATGGGTTGTGGCAGTGGCGCTATGCGCGCGGCTATTCCAAGCGCGCCAACTCGATCCATTGCCTCGATCCCAGCGATGGCGGCTATGCCGAACTCAGGCTGATACGGCTCGCCGAGTTGTCGAAGCGCCACGGCATCCCGCCGGTGTTCCGGGTCACCCCGCTCACCGCACCGGAAATCGTCGAGGTGCTGGATGGGCTGCTGTGGGAAGAGTTCGAGCCGAGCCTCGTCATGGCGATGGAAATGCCGGACGAGGATTTCCCGCTCGATTTCCACGCGCGCTATTTCGAACCGACGGATCCAGAATGGATCAAGGCGCAGTCGCAGATGTCGGGCTATGACCAGACGACCACGGACGCGCTGAGCGCCATCCTCGCCGGTATCGCCTGCGAGGCCAGGGGCGTCCTGGTTTACCACAAGGCCGGCTTGCCGGTGGCCGCGGCGCTGGCGTCGGTGGCGAGCGGCATCGGCATCTATCTCAACGTCGTCACCCACCCCAGCGCCCGCGGCATGGGCTATGGCCGGGCGGTGATGGGCGCGGCGCTCAACTGGGTGCGCTCGATGGGCGCCACCCACTCGGCCATACAGGTGCTGGCCAGCAACGCCCCGGCGCTCAACCTTTACGGCTCGCTCGGCTTCGGCGAAGTCTATCCCTACATCTATCGCCGGGCGCCGGATTGGGGCCGCGGGTGAAGATCCAGCTCGTCGTCGCCTGCGCGCTGATCGATGCCGATCGGCGGGTGCTGATCGCCCAGCGGCCCGAGGGGAAGCAACTCGCAGGGCTGTGGGAGTTCCCCGGCGGCAAGCTCGAGGCTGGGGAAAGTCCCGAAGCAGCGCTGATCCGCGAACTGGAAGAAGAACTCGGTATTTCCACCCAGACCGCGTGCCTTGCTCCGTTAAGCTTTGCATCCCACTCTTACGAGAACTTTCATCTTCTGATGCCACTTTACGTCTGTCGAAAGTGGCAGGGGGTGCCTGAGGCTCGCGAGCATGCCGCCCTGAAATGGGTGCGCCCGCAAGCTCTGCGAGACTACCCCATGCCGCCGGCCGACGAACCGCTGATCGCACCGCTTTGCGATCTGCTGTGAGGGTGATGATGACGGCTGGTTACAATCAGATCTGGGGCTTCATCCAGGACGAGAGCGGCGCTACCGCCATCGAGTACGGGCTGATCGCTGCACTTGTCGCCGTGGGCATGCTCATTGCGCTGACGCTCACGGGCGGCAGCGTGAGTTCGATGTTCGACTACGTCTCCAGCCGCTCCGCCGAGCAGCTCGACAACATCGACGAAATCTAGCTGCTCTTGCCCAGCACATCCTTGAGGCTGACCGTGGCGCTGCCCGGTCGCAACGGCTTCTGCTGGCTCTCGTGCGGGGCCCAGCCGGAAAGCCAGATGATTTCGAGCGTCGCCCGCACCCGCCCGTCAGGGTCGCCGGCCAGCTCCGCATAGGCAGCATTCGCCGCGGCGAGCAGGGTTTTAGTCGCGGGGCGGCCTGGCCGGTCGGCCAAGGGGTTCTGCGCCCCGAGCCCCTTGAGGTCCCGCATCAGCCGCAGCGGCTCGGCATAACGCACCGGGTAGGTCTCGAGGTCGGTGACCGGCAGGGCATAGCCCGAGCGCTGCAGCAGCCCGCCGGAATCGGCCAGCGGGATGAACGGCGCCACCCGGGCGAAGGCACCACCGGAAATCTCGGCATCAGCGCGCAGGAACGCCTGCCGCAATTCGGTCAGGCTGTCGCCGCCGAGCGCTGCCGCAATCATCAGCCCGTCCGGCCTGAGATGCGCGCGGATGCGGGCCAAGAAGCCAGGTACATCGTTGACCACCTGAAGGTCGAACAGTGAGACGATCAGGTCGTAGCCGCTCCGTGGCAGCAGCAGTGCCTCCGGGTCGACCAGCGGCGCATCGGACGAACCCAGCACCGTCGACGCCCGCTCGAAGGCAAAGGCGCCGCTGGCCGATCGTCCCATCAGCGGCAGGCGCGCGCCGTCTGGCGCCATGATCAGCGCCTGCTCGAAATCGCGCGATACGGTGATCAGTCGCGATGCCAGGTCGTCGAGGGCCAGCTGGGTGACGAAATCGTCGAACTCGGGAGCACGGCGTCCCAGGTGCTCGGCGATCAGCGTGCGGTCGAAAACCTTCGGGGGCAGGGCCATAGTCAATCCGCAGTCTGTCTCATAAGCTCGCGGGCGTTATGGAATTGGGGCTGGGCAAAGTCAAAGCAGGATCGGCCGCCGTGGCGCGGCTGGGCGGTGCTTTGCTCGATCTGGTCTATCCGCCGACCTGTCTCGATTGCGGGGCTCCGACCGCCGCACACTCGTCGCTTTGCCCCCGGTGCTTCGCCAAACTCCGCCCGATCACCGCGCCTTTTTGCCCCGTTCTCGGGCTGCCCTTCGAGGTATCACTCGGCCCCGAGGTGCGCTCCGCCGAGGCCATCGCCGATCCACCGCCGTTCGACCGGGCCCGCTCGGCGGTGCTCTACAACGAAGTCGCTCGCACCATCGTCGGCCGCCTCAAATACGGTGACCGGCCTGAGCTTGCCGGCTTCTGTGCTCGCCTGATGCAACCGGCCGGCAGCGAGTTCTGGCCGGAACGCCCGGTCCTCGTCCCGGTCCCCCTGCATCGCTGGCGGCAGTTCGAGCGGCGCTACAACCAGTCGACCGAACTGGCCCGGGCCCTCGGCCGGTTGACCGGCCTTCCAGTCGATACCGGGCTCGTCGCCCGCACCCGCCGCACCCGGCAGCAGGTTGGTCTCTCCGCCGATGCCCGGCAGCGCAACGTTGCGGGCGCCTTCACCGCGCACCCGGATGCGCTGCGCCGGCTCAAGGGCCGCGGCGTCGTTCTGGTCGACGACGTGATCACCACCGGCTCGACCGTCAAGGCGATCACCCGGGCGCTGAAGCGGGCCGGGGTGATCAAAATCGATGTGATCTCGTTCGCGCGCGTTGTGACAGGCGCTGAACTCCCCATATAGAACTCAACAAATCCCAGCGCTTCTGTAGGTGAGATGAAAAAGGTAGAAATCTATACGACCCAATGGTGCCCCTATTGCCACGCGGCCAAGTCGCTGCTGGACGAGAAGGGTGTCAGCTACGAGGAAGTCGACGTCGACGACCCCGAGATCCGCATGGCGATGGTGCAGCGCGCCCATGGCCGCCGCACCGTGCCACAGATCTTCGTGGGGGAAACCCATGTGGGCGGCTATGATGATATGGCGGCGCTCGACCGCGGCGGCCAGTTCGACCCGCTGCTGGCAAAGTAGGACAATCGATGCGCATTGCTGCCCTGCAGATGACTTCGGGCACCCAGCCGGGACCCAACCTCGATCAGCTCGAACTGCTGGCGACCGAGGCAGCCGGGCAGGGTGCAACCTATCTGCTGTCGCCGGAAGTGACGGTGGTGTTCGCCGAGAACCGCGACGGGCTCAAATCCGTCGCCGGTTCCTGGGAGAACAACCCGGCTATCGCCCGCACCGCCGGCATCGCGAAGCAGCTAGGCGTCAGCCTGCATCTGGGCTCGCTCGCCGTGGCGCTACCCGACGGGCGCTTCGCCAACCGTTCGGTGCTGTTCCGCCCGGACGGCTCGATCGCCGCGACCTACGACAAGATCCACCTGTTCGACGCGACGCTTCCCGGCCTCAAGAATTACCGCGAGAGCGAGACCTATGCCGGCGGTGACGCTGCGGTCGTCGCCGATGCGCCGGGTTTCAAGCTCGGCATGACCATCTGCTACGACGTGCGCTTTCCGGCGCTGCACCGGGCGCTGGCGGAAGCCGGTGCAGAGGTAATTTCGGTGCCCGCCGCCTTCACCGTTCCCACCGGCGAAGTGCATTGGGAAGTGCTGCTGCGGGCTCGTGCCATCGAAACCGGCTCGTGGGTGATCGCGGCGGCGCAGGCCGGCAGGCACGAGAATGGCCGCTCAACCTGGGGCCATTCGATGATCATCGACCCGTGGGGCAAGGTCGTTGCCCAGCTCGGCGGCGACGGTCCCGGCGTCGCCGTGGCCGATATCGACATCAAGGCGGTGGAAGACGCTCGTGCGAAGGTTCCGGCGCTTGCCAACGCCCGTCGCTTTTCGCTACCCCTCGACGCTTCGGGCCCCACGGTATTCGCCCGAGAGGACGTATCCGCGTGATCAGTTATTCGCTCGTCTGCGACAGATCCCACAAGTTCGACGCCTGGTTCCGCAGCGCCGAGGCCTTCGACGAGCAGGCTGCGCGCGGCATCGTCACCTGCCCGATGTGCAATTCGGTGCGGGTCGGCAAGGCGCTGATGGCGCCGGCGCTGTCGCGGATGAACTCCGACAAGGTGTCGCTGTCGAGCGGTCATCCGCAGCAGTCCGAGATTCGCGAGATGCTGCGCGTGATGCGCAAGAAGGTCACCAGCGAGGCTGACTATGTCGGCGACAAGTTCGCCGAGGAAGCCCGCAAGATCCACTTCAAGGAAGCCGATCCGCGCGGCATCTACGGCGAAGCCACGCGCGACGAAGTGGCCGAACTGATCGACGACGGCATCGATTTCCTGCCGCTGCCGCACGTGCCGGACGAGGCGAACTAGCAGCCCGGCAACTGGCTGGGCCGACGCGCGAATAAATGCTTAACCTTAGGTTATTCCCTACGCGGTAGTACTAGGTGGCTGGAGCACGTACGGGGGTGTGCGTGCACCGGCCGAGGGACGAACACGTCCGTCGCCATTTACCGCAGGGGGTAAACGGTGCGCCTATTTTTCCGCAGTCTGAAGATCTCACATCGCCTCTATGCCGGTTTCGCAGTCATCGTGCTGCTGCTGGTGGGAGCGGTTTCCGTCGCTCTGTGGCAGGTCCACGATATCGAGACCATTAGCGCGCGGATCGCCACCTTGCGAACGCCGACGGCGCTGACCGCGGAGCGCCTTACAGCGAGCCTCCAGGGCTCGCTGGCGGCGCTGCGCGGCTATATCCTCACCGGCAAGGACAGCTTCAAGGCCGATCGCGCCGTGAACTGGGCCGACATCGAACGGGCAGGCGTCGAGATGGACGCGCTGTCCGCACGCTGGACCAACCAGGAGAATGTCGAC
>JBKJMF010000504.1:0-3725 GCA_046596525.1 Devosia sp.
GGGGATGCGCCCCGGCCCTGGTGGCATAGGCCCAAAACCCCGGCCGGCCGGCGAGGCGTGAGCCTCATTCATTCGCGGACTACCGCTACGGGGCAAACGCCTCGCCGGTCCCGCTTCACTTCCTCCAAAGGGGAAGGTTCTTTGAAAACTCCGAAGCCCACGGGCTGTCGGGCGCTTCAGTGCGCCTACTCCGCCGCCATCGGCAGGCTGTCCTTGCCGTCGAGGTTGCCCATGCTGGCGACGATGTGGCTCGAAAGCGCATCGTAGATACCACCGTAAGCATGGCTCGCCCGCATGATGGCGATCTCGGCGTCGCGCAGCCGCGGCAGGTCCTTGTCCTCGGCGATCACCCGCATCCCGGGCTGCAGCGCGCTCTCGGGCAGGAAGCCGACCGCGAGGTCGGTCAGCACCGCGCTGGCGATCGCCATGGCGTTCGACGAGGTGTAGGCGATGCGGTAATCGCGGCCGATGCGGTTAAGCACCTCCACCGCGTTGTCCTTCCAGCAGCAGGTCTGGCCGCCGGCGATGGGGAGCGGTTCGGTGGTGAGCGCCTGGCCGCCATGCGAGGCGACCCAGAACACCCGCTCGGTGCGGAACAACTCGCCATATTCGTGATTGGTGCCCTGGGTGAAGACGATCAGGTCGTACTTCCCCTTCTTCATTCCATCGAGCAGCTCTTCCGACGGCTGGCAGCGCACGTCGACCACGATCTTGGGATGGGTGCGCTGAAAGCTGGAGAGGATCACCGGCAGCAGTCGCACCGCATAATCGTCCGGCACGCCGAAGCGGATCGAGCCCTTGAGGTCGCCATCCGAGAACACGTCCATGATCTCGGCATTGACCCGCAGCATGCGCCGGGCCCGCGCATAGAGCGCATCGCCATACTCGGTCAGCGCCACGGTGCGGCCGTCGCGGTTCAGCAGCGCCTGCCCAAGTCGCTCCTCCAGCCGCTTGATCTGCATCGACACTGCCGACTGCGTCTTGTTCACCCGGCGCGCCGCCTCGGTGAAGCTGCCGCAATCGGCGATGGCACAGAAGCTCTGCAACTGGTCGAGATCGAGGGGAGTGGTCATCCCGTAGCTCCATCACGAAAATTGATGACGAGGATGAAATCTATTTGTTGGACGAATGGAAGGCAAGCGCTCATATCACCAACCATCGGCGGTCGATGATCGCTTTCCCGCCTCGGCGCTCCCCGCCCCGGCACAAACGAAAAATGGAGAAGGACCATGGTCCACTTGCTTTCGAGCGAGCGGCCGTCGATGGCTGCCGCGTCGTCCACCCCGTTGAGCGCTCTGGTGAACTGGTTCGCCAAAGTCCGGGCTGCGCGAACCCAGCGCATCGCCCTTGAGTCGCTTCTCGACTATGACGTTGCTCGCCTCGAAGACCTTGGCATCAACCGCCAGGATCTGTTTGAGGCCCTCGACAGCCCCAGCCAACGCCCCGGCTACAAGCTGTCGCAGAAGCGCGCCGAGAGCTCCCGGAATTGGCTCAACCCCTGAGTCCGAGGGGCTTCCGGTACGGAAGCTCCCGTCAGGGCCTTGCGCCTCAGTGTTGGCTCAATCCCAGATTGTGCCATCTTCGGGCCGGCTCACCCGCCGGCCTTGTTTCCTGATAAACTGCCGGGCCTAAGTCTTCCTCGCGAATGACCGGCCCGGCTTTTTTGCTAGCTGGCAGCGTCCAGCCGCTCCGCCACCATCTCCTGCAGCCGCCACAAATGCGGATCGTGGATGCCGAGCTGTTCGAGATGGGAGACCGTGTTGAACAGGTATTCGACCATTGAGCCCCGAGACCCGACTGCCTTGGCCAACACATCGGCGACTTGGGTCTCGCTCAGCCCCGAGACATAGCGCCCGCTGTTGCGGTCGATGCAGAAGGTAAAAGCCCGCAAAGGCCCGTGCTCGGTCGCGACCGTCACCCAGCGCGGCGGAAACGATGAGGGCTTCTGGCTCATCTCGCGGCGGCACAGCTTCTCGATGTTCTCCTCGGCCTGGCCCGGCGGCAGCCGGTACAGCGCCCCCTTGCACGAGCCACCGCGATCCAGCGCCAGCATCAGCCCGGGATTGCTCTTCGAACCGCGGAACCAGGTGTTCCAGCCAAGGCAGAAGGCCCGGTGCCAGCCGCGCAGCAACCCGGTGCGGATCTCGACGAACTCGCAGGCCGGCTTCCAAATCAGGGAGCCATACGCGAACACCCAGATCTGGCCCGAACCGTCGCCGCCAGCGAGGATGTCCTGAACGAACTGCTTGTAGTCCGCGTCGGTGGCGGCCTCGCTCGTCGGCAGCGCCCCGTCCGGCTGCACCAGCAGCGCCATCCGGGCCACATGGGCCTCGGTCAAGCGCATCTGCCGCACCGGCTGGCCCATCGGCGCTGATCCTACGGGAGCTGCGCGAAACCGTCGCCGAAGCCGTTGAGTGAGACCGGGATGCCGATGCCTTCCTCGGGGGTCTTGAACACGAAGAAGATGGCGCTCTTGCCAGTTGTCAGCTTGGCGATCAGCTCATCGTCGAGCACCACCTCGGCGACGCACCCATTGGGCAGGCAGCGCACGAACGCCACCCGGCCAATATTGGCGCCGTCGATATTGAGCCCGAGCCCATTCGGCAGCAGCACGCCCAGCGGCGCCAGCACCCGCAGCAGCCGCGCCTGCTTGTCGGCGGTCTTCAAGACGATCACCGACAGCCCGACATTGGGCTGGTCCTCGGCCGAGACGTTCTGGATCAGCGCGCACTGCTCGAAGCTGGCGCCCGGCGGCGTATCGCAGCTCATCTGCCAGTCGCCGTACTGCGCCTTGACCACGCCCTGCGACAGGGCGGGGGACATCAGTCCGGCCGCGATGAGCACCACCGCGAACGTCCGAACAACTAGCCCGAGGATTGGCTGCACCGATCCACTCTCTCTATATGTGACATAACGAATCCCGCGTTTCCGCGGGGTCTGCAACTTAGTCGGTTAGCCCCGAGCGGCTGTCAACAAGCCGCCCCGCATGGCGCGCGGATAAACGCCTGCCAATCAAGGCGAGCGTGAGGCGGCAGGGCAACCGCCGGTGCGGTGCGTTTTGACGCACGGTGCAACGAGAGGCATGAATTGCCTTGGGTCTGCCGATGTGGTTTAGACACGTTCCAAGTTTCAAGCGCTCCGAGGTCGAGTCGGGGCGGCGTTTTGTATGCCGCATGTGTCGACCTCAACCCGCGCTCGAATACCGGACCAGACGGGATCTCAAGGGGGTTTTAGGTGACCGGCAAACTACTGAGTTCGATTGGCTCGCTCGGAGCCTCAGCCCTTGCGCTTCTGCCCATGGTGGCGACTGCGCAGGAGCAAGGCCATCCGGTGCCGGGTCAGATCGGGCTGCAGCCCTCCGTGACTCCGATCATGGATTCCATTCACGTGTTCCACGATGGTCCGCTGTTGTGGACCTCGGTGCTGATCGCGGTGCTCGTGGCGGTTCTACTGCTCATCGTGATCGTGCGGTTCAACGCCAAGGCCAACCCCAAGCCGTCCACCACGACGCATAATACGCTGGTCGAGATCGTTTGGACCGTCGTGCCGATCCTGATCCTCGTGATCATCGCCATCCCGTCCTTCGCCGTGCTGACCGACCAACTGACCATCCCCGATGGGCAACGCAAGTATCTCGGCTCGAACATCTTCTCGTTCGGCGACGTCGAAGTTCCGGCCCCCGGGCTGACGGTCAAGGCGACCGGCCAGCAGTGGTACTGGGACTA
>JBKJMF010000555.1:0-2820 GCA_046596525.1 Devosia sp.
GTTCTGGCGCAGCCGGACCAAATACCTGGTCGGCGCCGCGTGCCTGCTCATCTGCGTGGTGATGCTGGCGCCGCTCGTCGCCTCGGTGCTGGCCTCGGTGAAATCGACCGCCGAAGCTGCGGCAGTGCCGCCCACCTATGTGCCGCAGACCTGGAGCCTCGACAGCTACCTGAAGCTCTGGGTCTACCAGGCCGGGCTGCCGGTCTACCTGCTGAACTCGTTCGGCACCGCGTTCATGGCGATTGCCTTCTCGCTGCTGCTGACGGTGCCGGCCGGCTACGCGCTGGCGCGTTTCCCGATCCCGGGGAAGGAACTGCTGTTCGTCTTCCTGCTGCTGGCGCTGATCATCCCCTACCAGGCGCTATTGACGCCGATCTTTTTGATGTTCGCGCAGCTCAAACTCACCAACTCGCTGATCGGGCTCGCCATCATCCACACCGCGATCCAGCTGCCGTTCTCGCTCTACATCATGCGCAATGCCTTCGAGGCGGTGCCGATCGAGCTCGAGGAAGCAGCGGTGATCGATGGCTGCAATAGCTTCCAGGTGCTGACCCGCATCTGCCTGCCCTCGGTGGTGCCGGCGATGATCACCGTGGCGCTGTTCGCCTTCATCACCTCGTGGAACGAGTTTTTGGGCGCGCTGGTGATGATGAACCGGCAGGACAGTTTCACCCTGCCGCTGATCCTTGCGGCAGCGCGTACCAAGACCAGCCTCGGCGGCACCGATTGGGGCATGCTGCAGGCGGGGGTGACGATCTCGGTTATCCCCTGCGTGGGGATCTACCTGATGTTGCAGAAGTACTATGTTTCGGGCCTCCTCGCGGGAGCCGTGAAGTAGGATCCGCGATGACCGAAGAACCACCCGCGCTGCCACCCTCTTTGCCCCCGATCTCCGATCGCGTCGGACGTCATGGGCCCACCATCCGCGACGTGGCGCGGCTGGCTGGGGTGTCGATCGGCACGGCTTCCAAGGCTCTGAACTCGAACGGACGGCTGCGCCAGGAGACGCGCGACAAGGTAACTGCGGTGGCGCGCGAGATCGGCTACCGGCCCAACGACATGGCGCAGAGCCTGCACCGCACGCGCTCGATGACGGTGGGGGTGCTGTCCACCGACTCGTTCGGCCGTTTCACGCTGCCGATCTTCCAGGCGCTGGAGGAGCAGTTCGCCGACCAGGCCATCGCCATCTTCATGTGCAACGCCACCGACGATCCCGAGCGCGAGCGGCAGCATCTCGACCAGTTGCTGGGCAAGCGCATCGATGGGTTGGTCGTGACGGCGCGCCGGGCCGACAAGCGGCCGCCGGTCGGACCGCTGCCGCCCGGGCTGCCGGTGATCTACGTCTACTCGCAGGCCGATGATGGCGATGCGCTGTCGCTGCTCGCGGACGAGGACGGAGGGGCGCGCCTGGCGGTGGGCCACCTGCGCGGTGCCGGCTGCAGCAGGATCGCCCATGTCACCGGGCCGGAGCATTTCGAGGCGGTGCAGCAGCGCAAGCGCGGCTACTACTCGGCGCTGGCGGAGGGCGGGCTTGCAGAGCACCCGGGGTACTATCTCTCCGGTCTCTGGTCGGAGGCCTGGGGGCGCGAAGCGGTGACGGCGCTGTTCGCCGGCGACGCGCCGGCACCCGACGGGATTTTCTGCGGCAACGACCAGATCGCCCGGGGCGTGGTCGATGCGTTGCGCGAGCGCGGCATTGCCGTGCCGGGCGAGGTTGCGGTGGTCGGCTTCGACAATTGGGAAGTGATGACGACCGCAGCGCGGCCGCCACTCACCAGTGTCGATATGAACCTTTCAGCGCTCGGCCATGAAGCCGGGCGGCTGCTGATCGAGATGATCGGCGGCGAGAAATTGCGGGGCATCCGCAGGTTGCCCTGCACGCTGGTGGTCCGCGAGTCCACCAGCAGACAGAGTTGAATCCAGACACCCGGCCGCTTGCTCGGCGGCGGGGCCAAGAGGAGTTGCAATGAGCCAGTATCACGCGGTGCGGTTTGTCGATGTGCGTCTTGAAGGCGATTTCTGGAAGGAACGGCTCGATACCGTTTTGGCCCGGACCATTCCCAGCCAGCACAAGAAGCTGGTCGAGTATGGTTATCTCGACTCGCTGAAGCTGCCGAGCCCGCCGCCGCCGCTGCGCTTTCCGCGCCATGCCAATGGCTTTACCGTGCAGGTGTTCTGGGACAGCGATGTCGGCAAATGGATCGAGGCCGCGGCCTATGCGTTGAGCCATAAGCGCGATCCGGAAATCGAAGCCCATATCGAGGCGATCGTCGACGATTTCGAGAAGGCGCAGGCGCCGGACGGCTATCTTAACTGCTGGTATCTCGGCCGCGAGCCTGAGAAGCGCTGGTCGAACATGCGCGACAACCACGAGCTCTACAACGCCGGGCATATGCTCGAAGGCGCCATCGCCTACTACGAGACCACCGGGCGGCGGCGCTGGCTCGATATCATGGAGCGCTATGTCGAGCACATCCGCTCGAGCTTCGGTCCCGGGCCGGGGCAGAAGCGCGGCTATTGCGGGCACCAGGAAATCGAGTTGGCGCTGATCAAGCTTTATCACCTGACCAAGGAGAAGAAGCACCTCGACCTTGCGGCCTACTTCATCAACGAGCGCGGCAACGCCCCGCCGCATTATTTCGATATCGAGCGCGAGGAGCGCGAGAAGAAGGGCTGGGAGTACCAGCGCTACGCGCAGGGCAACTACGAGTACTCGCAGTCGCACCAGCCGGTGCGCGAGCAGAAGAAGGTGGTCGGGCACGCGGTGCGCGCCATGTACATGTACACGGCGATGGCGGACCTGGCTGTGGAACTCAAGGA
>JBKJMF010000561.1:0-2691 GCA_046596525.1 Devosia sp.
CTTTTACGCCTCGGTGAGCCCGCAGGCCGGCACCGCGCAGAGCCAGGGCTTCGGCTGGGGCAACTACAAAACGATGTTCGAATTCGGCGCCGGGCTGCCGACCGTCGCCGCCAACAGTGCCGTGATCTCGATCCTCACCGTTGCGGTCACGCTGATCATCTCGACGCTGGGCGGCTACGCCTTCGCCCGCTTCGAGTTCTGGGGCAAGGACGCGCTGTTTCTGCTGACGCTGTCGATCCTGATGGTGCCGTACGCGACGCTGCTGATCCCGCTCTACGTGCTGCTCAACGCGGTGGGCCTCTCCAACTCGCTGGTCGGCGTGTCGCTGATGATCGCCATGTTCCAGCTGCCGTTTGCCACCTACATGATGCGCATCTCGTTCGAGGCGATCCCGCGCGAGATCGAGGAATCGGCGCAGATCGATGGCTGCAGCAGCTTTGGTGTGCTGTGGCGGATCATGCTGCCGTCGGTGGTGCCGGGGTTGGTGACGGTGGGCCTGTTCGCCTTTCTCGCCGCATGGAACGACTTCTTCGCGCCGCTGATCCTGTTGACCGATCCGCTCAAGCAACCTCTGCCGGTGGCGGTCGCGAACCTTCGCCAGCAGACCATGGGTGTCATCAACTATGGCGCCACCGAAGCGGGTGTGGTTGTCATGGCCCTTCCCTGCATCATCCTGTTCCTGTTGCTGCAGCGCTATTACGTGCGCGGCTTCATGTCGGGCGCGGTGAAGGGGTAGAGGACCAACCGCATGACCGACGAACGCATCTCCGAGCGCACCGGCCGACACGGCCCGACCATCCGCGATGTTGCGCGGATTGCCGGGGTGTCGATCGGCACGGCCTCGAAGGCGATGAACGCCAATGGGCGGCTCCGGCAGGAGACGCGCGACAAGGTGATGACGGTCGCGCGGGAGATCGGTTACCGGCCCAACGATATGGCGCAGAGCCTGCACCGGACGCGCTCGATGACGGTGGGAGTGCTCTCCACCGACTCGTTCGGCCGCTTCACCCTGCCGATCTTCCAGGCGCTGGAGGAGGAGTTCGCCGACAAGGGCATCGCCATCTTCATGTGCAACGCCACCGACGATCCGGAGCGTGAGCGGCAGCATCTCGATCAACTGCTCGGCAAGCGCATCGATGGTCTCGTGGTGACCGCCCGTCGCTCCGACAAGCGCCCACCGGTCGGCCCATTGCCGCCGCGGCTGCCAGTCATCTACGTGTTCTCGCAGGCCGATGACGAAGACTCCGTGTCGCTGGTGCCCGACGATGAGAGTGGGGCGCGGCAGGCGGTCAAGCACCTGGCGGATGTCGGCTGCAAGCGCGTCGCCTACGTGACTGGCCCAGAACGCTTCGAGTCCGTGACGTTGCGCCGGCGAGGCTATTCTCATTCGCTAACCGAGGCCGGGCTCCCGCAATATCCCGAATACTACCTGCCGGGGCCCTGGTCGGAGGCCTGGGGCCGCGAGGCGGTGGGGCTGCTGTTCGACGGCAAGTCCGAGCCGCCGGACGGGCTGTTCTGCGGCAATGACCAGATCGCCCGCGGCGCTGCCGAAGCGCTGCGCGAGCGCGGCATCGACGTGCCGGGACAGGTGGCGATCGTCGGGTTCGACAACTGGAACGTCATGACCGACGCGGCCCGTCCGCCGCTCTCAAGCGTCGACATGAACCTGGCGGCGCTCGGCCATGAGGCGGGGCAGTTGCTGATGGACATGATCGGTGGCGAAACCATCCGCGGCTTGCGTCGCCTTCCCTGCACGCTGGTCGTGCGGGAATCGAGCAGTCGATGACCATCATGCCCGCCCGCTTTGCTTGGCGGCGCGGCTAAGAGGAGACTTAGATTGAGCCAATACCACCCCGTACGGTTTGTGAACGTGCGCCTTGAGGGCGATTTCTGGAAGGAGCGGCTCGACACCGTTCTGGCCCGTACCATTCCGAGCCAGCACGCCAAGCTGAAGGAATATACGGCGCTCGACATGCTGAAGCTGCCGAACCCGCCGCCGCCGCTGCGCTTTCCGCGCCACGCCAACGGCTTCACCGTGCAGGTGTTCTGGGATTCCGATGTCGGCAAGTGGATCGAGGCCGCGTCATATGCGCTGAGCCACCGCCGCGATGAAGCCATCGAAGCCAAGATCGAAGCGATCATCGATGACTTCGAGAACGCGCAGGCGCCGGACGGTTACCTGAACTCCTGGTATCTCGGGCGCGAGCCGGAGAAGCGCTGGTCGAACCTGCGCGATAATCACGAGTTGTACAACGCGGGCCATATGCTCGAGGGCGCCATCGCCTACTACGAGACCACCGGCCGCCGCCGTTGGCTCGACGTCATGGAGCGCTATGTCGAGCACATCCGGCAGACCTTCGGTACCGGGCCGGGCCAGAAGCGTGGCTATGACGGCCATCAGGAAATCGAGATCGCGCTGATCAAGCTCTATCACCTGACCAAGGAGAAGAAGCACCTCGATCTCGCCGCCTATTTCATCAACGAGCGCGGCAGTGCCCCGCCGCATTTTTTCGATATCGAGCGCGAGGAGCGCGAGAAGAAGGGCTGGGAAACCCAGCGCTACGCACAGGGCACCTACGAGTACTCGCAGTCGCACCAGCCGGTGCGCGAGCAGAAGAAGGTGGTCGGGCACGCGGTGCGCGCCATGTACATGTACACGGCGATGGCGGACCTGGCTGTGGAACTCAAGGA
>JBKJMF010000613.1:0-5481 GCA_046596525.1 Devosia sp.
TTGCCGGTGCACAGGATCACCCTGCGGATCTGCTCGTCCGGCACCAGCTTGATCGTCGTCTTGGGCACGCCCGGCGACTCCGCATCGTCCCAGAGCAGGCGATGGAAGGTCGAATCGGGTCCGAACTCGACAATTCCCGACACCGCCTTCTTGTGCCTGAGCAGCGACTTGGGAGTCATCAGGATCAGCGGCTTGCGGAAGTCGCGCTTCACCTGCCGGCGGAGGATGTGGAAATAATTGGCCGGGGTGGTGCAGTTGGCGACCTGCATATTGTCTTCGGCACATAGCTGCAGATAGCGCTCGAGCCGGGCCGAGGAATGCTCCGGCCCCTGCCCCTCGTAGCCATGCGGCAGCAGCATCACGAGGCCCGACATGCGGAACCATTTGCGCTCGCCCGACGAGATGAACTGGTCGACGACGACCTGCGCGCCATTGGCGAAATCACCGAACTGGGCTTCCCACAGCGTCAGCGTATTGGGCTCGGCCAGCGAATAGCCGTACTCGAAGCCGAGCACCGCTTCCTCCGACAGCATCGAGTTGATGACCTCGTAGCGTTCCTGGTCAGGACCGACATTGTTGAGCGGCGTATAGGTCTCGCCGGTCTCCTGGTCGTTGAGCACCGAGTGGCGCTGCGTAAAGGTGCCGCGCTCGGAATCCTGGCCCGAGAGGCGAACCGAATGGCCCTCCGCCAGCAGCGTGCCGAAGGCCAGCGCTTCGCCGGTCGACCAGTCGATGCCCTCGCCGCTTTCGATCGCGGCGAGACGGCTGTCCATGAAGCGCTTGATGGTCTTGTGGACCGAAAAGCTCGCCGGAACCTTGGTGATGCCGGTGCCGATCTTGACCAGCTCTTCGAGCGGCGCACCGGTGTCGCCACGGCGCGGACCGTCGGCGTCGGCGCGCTTCAGATCCTTCCACTGGCCATCGAGCCAGTCGGTCTTGTTGGGACGGAAATCCTGGCCCGATTCGAACTCGATCTCGAGCTTGGCGCGCCAGTCGGCCTTGAGCTTGTCGATGTCCTCGAGGCTGAGCAACCCTTCGCCGATCAGCCGTTCGGAATACAGTTCCAGCGTCGACTTGTGACCCCGGATCTTCGAATACATCAGCGGCTGGGTGAAGCTGGGCTCATCGCCTTCGTTGTGGCCGAAGCGGCGATAGCAGAACATGTCGATGACCACCGGGCGCCCGAAGCGCTGCCGGAACTCGGTCGCGACCTTGCTCACATAGACCACGGCTTCCGGATCGTCGCCGTTCACATGGAACACCGGCGCCTCGATCATCTTGGCGACGTCGGTCGGGTACGGCGAGGACCGCGAGTACATCGGCGAAGTGGTAAAGCCGATCTGGTTGTTGATCACCACATGGATCGACCCGCCCGTGCGGTGCCCCTTCAGCCCGGAAAGCCCAAGGCATTCGGCGATCACGCCCTGGCCGGCAAACGCCGCATCGCCATGCAGCAGCAGCGGCAGCACCACGGAACGATCGGTCTGGCGCGTGTCTGCGATGAACCGCCCGTCGACCGCCGAACGCTGGTCCTGCTTGGCCCGCGCCTTGCCCAGCACCACCGGATCGACGATCTCGAGATGCGACGGGTTGGCCGTCAGCGACAGGTGCACGTTGTTGCCGTCGAACTCGCGGTCCGCCGAAGCACCGAGATGGTACTTCACGTCACCCGAGCCTTCGACTTCCTCGGGGTAGAACGCCCCGCCCTTGAACTCGTGGAACAGCGCCCGGTGCGGCTTGGCCAGCACCTGGGTCAGGACGTTCAGCCGGCCGCGATGCGCCATGCCGAGCACGATGTCCTTCACCCCCAGCGCGCCGCCGCGCTTGATGATCTGCTCGAGCGCCGGGATCAGCGATTCCGAGCCATCGAGGCCAAAGCGCTTGGTGCCGGTGAACTTGACGTCGAGGAACTTCTCAAAACCCTCGGCTTCGACCAGCTTGTTGAGGATCGCCTTCTTGCCCTCGGGCGTGAACTTGATCTCCTTGTCCGGCCCTTCCATGCGCTCCTGGATCCAGGCCTTCGCCTCGGGATCGGAGATGTGCATGAACTCGACGCCGACGGTCGAGCAATAGGTCCGCTGCAGGATCCCGATCATCTCGGGGATGGTCGCGTAATCGAGCCCGAGCACGTGGTCGATGAAGATCTTGCGGCTGTAGTCGGCCTCGGTGAAACCGTAGCTTGCCGGATCGAGCTCCGGCGCCGGCTCGTCGGCCTTCAGCTTCAGCGGATCGAGGTCGGCATGCAGGTGCCCGCGCATGCGGTAGGCGCGGATCATCATGATGGCGCGGATCGAGTCGCGCGTCGCCTGCAGCACATCGACCGGAGTCGGTGCCGGCGCCGCTTCGACCTTGGCCTTCTCGACCAGTGCCTTCTGCACCTTGACCTGGATCTCGCCCCAGTTGCCGTCGAGCGCCGAGACCAGCTCGCCATTCGCCGCCTGCGGCCAGTCACGCCGCTGCCAGCTCGGGCCCTCGGCGTTCTTGTCGATGTCGGCGGGAGCATCCTCTAGCCGATCGAAATACGACGCCCAGGTCGGATCGATCGAGGCCGGATCGGCCTTGTAGCGGGCGTACAGCCCTTCGATGTAATCGGCGTTGCCGCCGTAGAGGAACGAGGAGAGCAAGAACTGTTCGTTCTTTTCTTGTCGGGTCATGTCCAGCGTTGCGAGGCGCGAACCCCGCCATCCTTCTCAAACGCCCGGGAAATGCTCGGCCGGGCCATAGCGTCACGGGCGCGAAAATGCCCGCAACTCCTTTGTTTGACGTTAAGGCCCGGGTAACCGCCCGCGCCCCGTCATTTCGGCATAGCGCTTTCAGGAAAAGTTGCAGACTTTTCCGGTTCGAAAGCGCGTTCGTCAGACCAAACCCTCGCCTCAGCCTTTTAGAACGTCTGCGAGGGTTTGGCCAATCCTTGCAGGCGAACGCGACACCTTTATGCCCGCCTGTTCCATTGCCGAGATTTTGTCCTCGGCGCCGCCTTTACCACCGGAAATTACGGCGCCAGCGTGGCCCATCGTGCGGCCCGCCGGAGCGGTCAGCCCGGCGATGAACCCGGCCATCGGCTTCTTCCGGCCGCGCTTGGCTTCGTCGATGAGGAACTGCGCCGCATCTTCTTCGGCCGAGCCGCCAATTTCGCCGATCATGATGATCGATTTGGTCTCTTCGTCGGCGAGGAACATCTCGAGCATATCGATGAACTCGCTGCCCTTGACCGGATCGCCGCCGATGCCGACCGCAGTGGTCTGGCCGAGCCCGGCATTGGTGGTCTGGAACACCGCCTCATAGGTAAGCGTGCCCGACCGCGAAACAATGCCCACCGAGCCCTTCAAAAAGATCGAGCCCGGCATGATGCCGATCTTGCATTCCTCCGGCGTCAGGACGCCCGGGCAGTTCGGCCCGAGCAGCCGCGACTTCGATTTGTCCAGCCTCGCCTTCACCCGCACCATGTCGAGCACCGGAATGCCCTCGGTAATGCAGACGATCAGCGGAATCTCCGCATCGATCGCCTCGATGATCGCGTCCGCCGCACCCGGAGGCGGCACATAGACCACCGATGCGGTCGCCCCGGTGCGCTCCTTGCCTTCGGCAACGGTCGCGAACACCGGCAGCGTCGCCGATCCATCGAGCCCGCTGGTCCAAACTTCGCCGGCCTTCTTGGGGTTCACCCCGCCGACCATCTTGGTGCCGTAATAGGCCAGCGCCTGCTCGGTATGAAACGTCCCGGTCTTGCCGGTCAGCCCCTGCACCAGAACGCGGGTGTCTTTGTTGACGAGAATGGACATCGGTTTGCGGCTTCCTGGTCTGGGCTAGTGTTCGAGGAACGGGTTGACGGCCATCACCGACCCGTAAAGTTGGTTGTGGTTAAGGTCTTCGGTGAAAAAGACCGGCGCCCCAAGCCGTTCGGCCGCCGCAAGCAGAGCGGCGTCGTAGTAAGAAATCTGGAACCGTCGCGCCATCAGCAGACCGGCACGGACAAGGGTGTGATCGACTGCCACCGCTTCCAGTTCGCCAAGATATTCGAGCCACTCGTCGAGTTCGCCATCTGGCATGAGGTTTTTGCGGCGGACGACACTGCAGAACTCGGCAAGGGTCTGGCCCGACACGCCGAAATTGCGGTCGAGAACGAGAGCATAAGCAATCTCGTACTTTCGTGGCTCATCCCTTTTTCCCGCCGCTGCGTAGATCAGGATGTTCGAGTCTAGAAAGCAGTCGATCCTCCCGCTCTGCATAGATCTCATCCCTGTTCCACTTGAAGTCCGGGCCGAGGGTACCTGTCGACTGGTCCATCAGCCGCTTGAGCCCTTCCTTGGCCGCCGCGATACGGCTGTCCTGCTGGACAGCGTCCGCAAGCAGGCCGCGGACGAATGCGTTCAGCGTCGTCTGCCGGCGCGCTGCAAGCTCTCTCGCCTGCTCAAGCAAGGCCTCATCGATGGCAAGCGTCACATTCTTCATCTGAACCTCCACATAATCACACAGTCTATGTATGTGTAATTATGTGTAACTGCAATCAGCCGCGACCCTTGACCGCCGCGACGATCTTCTGCGCCGCGTCGTCGAGATCGTCGGCCGAGATCACGTTGAGGCCGGACGAATTGAGGATCGCCTTGCCTTCCCTCACGTTGGTGCCTTCGAGACGCACCACCAGCGGCACCTGCAGCCCGACTTCCTTCACCGCCGCGATCACCCCTTCGGCGATGATATCGCAGCGCATGATGCCGCCGAAGATGTTGACCAGGATGCCTTTGACGGCCGGATCGGCGGTGATGATCTTGAACGCCGCCGTCACCTTCTCCTTGCTCGCGCCGCCGCCGACGTCGAGAAAGTTGGCGGGCTCGGCGCCATAGAGCTTGATGATGTCCATCGTCGCCATGGCGAGGCCGGCGCCGTTGACCATGCAGCCGATATTGCCGTCGAGTGCCACATAGGCGAGGTCGAACTTCGACGCCTCGATCTCCTTGGCGTCCTCTTCGGTGAGGTCGCGCAGCGGCGCCAGCTCGGCATGCCGGAACGCGGCGTTGTTGTCGAAGCTCACCTTGGCGTCGAGCACGCGCAGGTGCCCGTTGGTCATCACGATCAGCGGGTTCACTTCGAGCAGCGACATGTCGGTCTCGACGAACGCCTTGTAGAGCGCCGGAAACACCGACTTCGCGTCTTCGGCCGCCGAGCCGTCGAGCTTCAGCACCCCAACGATCTCGGCGATATCCTTGGCCGAGACGCCAACCAGCGGATCGATATCGACCGCGACGATCTTTTCCGGCGTGTCATGCGCCACCGCCTCGATGTCCATGCCGCCTTCGGTCGACACCACGAACGACACCCGGCCCGTCGAGCGATCGACCAGCAGCGAGCAGTAGAGTTCCCGCGCGATGTCGGCGCCGTCTTCGATATAGAGCCGGTTGACCTGCTTGCCGGCGGGGCCGGTCTGCTTGGTAACCAGCGTGTGGCCGAGCATTTCCTTGGCGTTGGCCAAAACCTCGGCCG